>JACRQB010000175.1 GCA_016222925.1 Nitrospirota bacterium
CCCCGATGCCGCTCACCCAGTTGCTTCTTCTGCTTTTCATCTCGACCCTCCTGTATGTGAAGTTGTTGCACCGCCGGACTGCTGCGTGACCCACGACATCAGACCACACAGCGAGGGATGCTTGTTTAGGTTTGGAGAAGTTTTTGCGCGTAAGTCGGAAGCCGCTGAAAGGGAAATGGCCGACCCTCCTGCCTGATTGCCGATGGTTGACATTCAAAAATCGGCATAGGACATCTTCTCAGATCCGTGACACGTGAAGCGCATGCTTAATATCAGGAGACTCCTTGCTTTGTCAATACCTTCTGCAGGACTAATCAGTTCTACCTGCATTGATGGTATCGGTCTCGGTGTGGAGATCGTCTTACCTCAAAGTTGCCTGAGAAATCCCCACCGCCACTCAGATGCCCAATCATAGCACGGGGAGGGAGAGGCTTTGCCTCTCCCTCCCCGTGCTATGTTCCTCTGGTACGATCCGTTTCCGGTAGATGACTACAGCCCTTTGAACAGGGCAGGATTGGTTGGACCATCTATCTTCAGCAGGCCAAGGGCGCCTTTTTCGGTGCGGAAGAGCGAGTGGTCAACCGAAACAAAGGTGCCGGGCATTTCGCCTTTAAATTCTCCTATGGTCGCTTCACCTGGTGTCACCAGGGTGCTTTGGATACTCTCAAGTGGCGCTTTTGCCACGTTACCTGCTGGCCAGACCCGGTCTAACATCTCGCCGATGACGTGCCACGAAGAATCAAAGTTGACTCCGGCATTGCCATAGAACCATCGAGTGGTCTCTCCTACTTTAGATCGGAGCGGAACTTTGACCAGCGCGGTCATATGGCCGTTATGCACGATATAAGACGCATCCGCATCTTTCACCTTTTGCTCTGAATAAACCAGGGTATCGTTCTTCTTGCCGTCCTTCATGTAGAATTCGCTCTGCATGACATAGAATTCTTTTTCGACAGGCTTCAGCCCACCAACCGGCTCAACTACGATCAAGCCGTGCATGCCACTCAAAACATGTTGTATGTTGGATGGCGCTGCAGTGGAGGACTGATAGACAAAGACACCTTGGTTGGTGGCCTTAAATGTTATCTGAGCTTCCTTTCCGGGCTCCGCATTGACCAGGGCTGCTCCGCCACTGACCTTACTGAAGTCAAGATTGTGGCTCTGCTTGCTGCCGCTCTTGTTCTTCAAGCGGAGTTCAACCGTATCGCCCACCATGACGCGAATCATCGGCCCTGGCACCATTCCATTAATGCCCCAGAACTCATAATTATTATCGTCGCTGATCGGACCGACCCATTCGGACGCTTCCAGGTTGACCACGACGGTAGCTGGCTGGGTTCTGGTGATGGGAGCGGGGACATTGGGTGCCTTCGTGAGTTGGGCCTGGATGGTCTCCGCCGACACCACGCCTGCATTGATGGCAAGACACGGAGCCATGACCAATGCGCTGATCAATCCGGCATGACGCATGTTATGCAACAAACTCTTGGGCATGACGACTCCTTTAATTTTGTATGACTCTGCCGACCATCATCCTGATTATCTGCCAGCAGAGTATTTCGGGCCACTGTAGATGGCCTAGTTAGCTGGGTCCTCTCTCTACCGTCAGTCTACCTTCAGCAGGCCAAGGGCGCCTTTGTTTTTTCGATCCTGCACTGGGTCAACTAATGTATAGGTGCCCGCCTTGACTTTAAACTCGACCATGACAGCTCCACCTGTCGGAACCCTGGTCACCTTGACATTCTCCGCCGGTGCTGAGGTCAAAGAACCCTCGCTGTACACCCTGTCGAACGGCTGTTCGAGGAGCTGAAAAGAGTCGACAAAGTTGGGTCCTGCGTTGGTTAAGAAAATCCGAACGGTTTCTCCGGCCTTGGCTCGAAGAGGAGTTTTGACCATCGAGCTCGCATGGCCGTTATAGACGACATGGGAGGGGCGCTCGTCTAACCCATTTTCGTACGAAAACTCCAAGGTCTCGCCCTTGCCGCCCTCTTTCGTGTAAAACTCGCTTTGCATGATCTGGAATTCTTTATCGACAGGCTTTAGCCCACCCGCCGGCTCAACGACGATCGTGCCGTACATGCCATTCGCAACGTGCTCGGGAATGGATGGTGATGCGGTGGCGCAGTGATACAAAAAGATGCCAGGGATGATCATCTTAAACTTTCCCCCGCTCTCCTGCCCTGGCTCGCTATTGAGCAGGCTCGCTCCACCGCCTGGTCCCGTGATCGCATGGAAGTCGATATTGTGAGATTCCTTGCTGTCCTTACTGTTCTTCAGGCGGATTTCAACCGTATCGCCCACCATGACGCGGATCATGGGACCTGGCACGCTCTTATTAAAACCCCAGAACTCATAATTGTTATCGTCGCTCAGCGGACCGGTCCACTCGTCCGCCGTCAGGTTGACCACGATGTTGGCGGGCTCGGTTCGTTTGATGGGAGGGGGAACATTGGGTGCAAATCCCAGTTGGGCCTTGATGGTCTCCGCCGACACCACGCCTGCATTGATGCCGAGATATGGAGTCATGATACATGCGCCGACCAATCCGGCAGTGCGCACACAACGAAAAAAACTAATAGACATGGTGCCTCCTTTTATTTTGGACTGCCCTGATAGTTTCTTTTCTCATACGACGTGGGACGAACTGAATGGTTTCGCCCCGGTTCAGAGCATTGTCGTTACCTACCTGCTTAAGGTTTGTAACACGAGTGGTCGTGCGGCTTGCCCCCGTTCGAGAACATGTTCTCAAACGCCATCACATGCCAGATCTGCTCCTCTGTCAGGCTGTTCTTAAAACCTTTCATTTTTGTCTTCGCGATACCTTCCGATATCCGCCAGAACCAGAAACTATCGGACCAACGGCAGATATTTTTAGGATCGCGCATATCCCGCGCACCTTTCTTTACCGGCTGACCGTCCTTGCCATGGCAGCTGCCACAGTTGACGTTTGGATTAACGTCGCCCTTGTAAATCTGCTCTCCCTCTTCGATAGCCTTAGGATCCGTCCACCCTCCAGCCGGCATATGTTTGTCTGCATACTCGGCTGGAACCGGAGGCAAAGGCGGCTCATCGTCAGCGAAGGCCATGCCTCCTGATAGAATCAGAGCGCTCCCCATCATCATGACCGCCATACTGAAATTCCTTCCCGTCATTCCTGCCTCCTTATTTTTCTAAATAGTGAGTCTGGTCTATCGACGAGGGCCTACCTCATAGGGCACATCAGTTGTGTTCCCATTTGGGTCACCACATCGAAAATAAGCCAATCCTCCCACGCCGATGGCAACAGAGGCTATCCAGGCACAACCACATGCCGGGAAAGTTGTCTACCATGCCACCCTTCTCTCGAACCACGCAAGGCCATGTAACATAACAAATTACCTAGTGTCAAGCGGTCGCACTATCTCTTCTGTGTCAACTCAATTTAGAAATGCCCTCTGATGCTTCTACCGTTGACTCCAGTTGGTCTTATTGAGACGATACGAGCATGGGCCGACCGGAGTATCCGAAGGACATGCGGGCCTGCCTCGAATCCATACCCCAGAGCCGATGGTCTACCGGTTTCGTGTGTCCGAAGTGTTCGGGGCAGTCCGCAGGGCTCAACTCCACGCGCGACGTGTTTGAGTGCCGAGGCTATCGTTGGCAGACTTCGCCCAGAGCTGGGACTCTCATGCACCGCTCCCATTTCCTGTCCAGTAATGGTGAGGAAGCCATGTGCTCCGTAGAAGCATCCTCAGAATGAGAAAGTCAGTACCGTGTGGCTTGTGTGACATTGCAGCGGCCTGCTCGATCGCCCCGTTTGCGCACCGGATGCATTGACAACCTCGGCTACCTCCATGCAAGATGACGCACGCGGGAATGCGCCGAATCAGCCATGCACCACCCTCTGTCAGCCGATCGGTGGATCGCCGTGATGGTTCGTCGGTTTCACACACGGGGGTAGGAAGCACGAGGGGCGCATCAGATGGCAAACGGTACACCGATCCTGTTTCGAGTCGGTTGGCTTTCAAAGATGATTGTCGTGGGCCTCGTCTTGGCCGGTTGCGACAGCACGGTGCGGCAAATCGGCAGGTCGACGGAGTCGTCGCCTGTCGTCCAGGCGGAGGGCCGGGAGAAGCATGCTGACCACACCTATAGTTTTACCGTCAAATATTATCCAAAAGATTATGTGCTTCTCACGGAAGGCCCTCTCCAGACAACCACGCAGCCGCTGGTGGTCCAGCGCGTACGCTTTCAACGGAAAGACCTCGCGGCCGGCCAGTTTGCAGACCATGAACCTCCGGGATTGACCATCAGCGTGTTCACACGATCGCCGGGAGGCTCGTTGCGCGAGTGGCTCGACTCATGCGGACTGCTGCCTCCCGGCAGCGAGATTTCTTCGGTTCGACTGACTGGCGTGAAGGAAGGGTTGAGGGTTAGTCTCCGACAGCAACCTGCGCCCAACGAGTTCGTCTATTTCGCAACCGACCAGTATGTGTACGGTCTCATACCTTTTGGCGCCAACGGCGGGAAAATGCTGAGGTCGTTCCGCCTGATCCCGGATTCAACCAGGGCTCATATGCGCCATTGATCTGAGCGTGCTTAAGAAGGTTCCGGAGCACGATCTGAACGCCAGCCTCGCTCAGGAATAATACGGGCTAGGGTTCCAAAGAGCGCTCTTTACGGTAGCAAAGCATCAGGGCCGTATTCATTGAGATGAGTACGGCCCTGATGCGCTTATGGAGCAGGCTTAGCCGATTCTCTCTCTATCCACCACTAGGTCCATCAAGCCTAGAAGATGTACTCTCAATAGTTCCAGTACGCGCGCGTCGGTCGAGTTTGTCTCGCCATCTTGACGAGAGATCGGCACAGTCCGCAAGATCTTGGGCTGCCTGCCGATCCTGTGTCCGACGATGCATGACCTCGTTTGCGGAGAACACCGTCCAGTTTGGATGATGGCGTTCTACCAGTAGTAGTTTATTTCCAGCCTGGACGTGCCCTTCTCGGAGGACACGGAAATACCAACCGGTTCGACCAGTTTCCTGGACACGAAGAGCAAGATCCTTTATTCCCCAACGTCGTGCCAGTTTCCAGCAGGGCTGTCGTGGTTGCGAGACCTGGACAAGGGACTCTCCAATTTCAAATACATCTCCGATGCACACATCGCTCTCCAGCAACCCGGCAGTCGTAAAGTTTTCCCCAAATGCTCCTGGGCGAAGGTCTGGCAACGGTAACGTTTCCAACCAATAGGGGTAGTGCTCTACTGGATAGACATTGACGGCTTTTTCAGGACCCCCGTGGTTCGCTAGATCTGCTTGGCCATCACCCGCCAAGTTGACGGTGCTGAGCCACAGTGATTCGGACGTAGACTGTTTAAAGAAACCGGTTGTCCAAACCTCCTCGAAGGGATCGGACGATTCTCTACTCTCCACGGTCCGTGGTTGCCCAACTTGCAAGGAGATGATTGTTGCAACTACCGGATTGTTCAAGAAAGCTCCTTTGCTCAGTGATCCAAGCTGATTATCATACTACAATGAAGGGGCAGGAGTAGGTGATCCACGCGAAGGACCTCGTGCCCGCGATTGTCGCAGCAGGTGCCGGTGATTGATTGCTGATCTATGTCGATGTGGGCGAAGCAGCCGGGTGTACGTGTTTATAGGAAATTGCTAGTACCAAGGAGTTCATGCGCATCAGCTTTATGAGAACCCCGTTCGATTCAAGACCCCACTCGACCTGTACCAGGCACAGAGACGTTTGACTCCACGCAACATTGGCACTGCTCCTCCAATGGCCACCGCATCGACGAGGCAATACCATGCGCTGGCGCCACTGGGGGGATTTCCTTGCGCCCATCCCAGGAGCGGGTCTATTGCTGCCCATTGCCACGCACCGACGGTCGTACCGATCAATTCCAGCCACGTCGTAATGAAAAATGCAGCGAGATAGACCAGCGGTGAACGGCCTGTCACCAGCCAGATTAAGAATATGCAAAACAACAACGCACCAACCGCATCTCCGCGCTCAGCATATCCGGTAATGCCCCAGATGGCCCAGGTGCCCCACACGCCTATGACAAACAAAGCAATTCTTCTGGGATGGCGTACGAAGAGGCCTGATCGTGCCAACGCAACGGCGGTCAGGTACACCATGCCGTGGCCAGGTGGGACGTAGGCCGGTACATTCTCGAATCGGTATGTGTAACCTCCCATATAGATGGAGGCAAAATGCTCTCCGACCGTTGCAAAGATAACGGCAATCAAGACCTGTACCCGTGTTTCTTTATTTTCACCCAGCAATAAGGTTCCAAGAAAAACCCATGCCAAGGCTCCTAATGCCTGTTGTCGCTCGACGCTGGCACTGATTTCAAACAAGGAACTCACGGCGACGCTCAGGAATGTAAATGCAGCAATCGCATAATCGCGCGTTCGATGCGTACTGGCTGCATCGCTGTTCGGGAAATGTCGGAGGGGAGTCTGGGTGACTCTAATGAGCCAGGGCCGGTGAGCAGAAGTGCTTGATGGAGCTTCCATATATCAAACGTACGTGAGAGAGAAATAGTTTAGGTAGGCGTTCAGTATTTCTATATCCAAGATCGTTCAGCCTGCAGCACCAAACACCGGTGGAATCATACAGGACCCTAACGGAACGGGCAAGTTCCAGGCAAGTGCCCGATGATCAGGTAATCATACAAGAAGCTATTCAGAATAGCTCTCTTCGTGAGCCCCACCCAGATTCATGAAGGGACACAAGGCTGCGGAGGTAACATGCCTATTGGAAAAGAAGTGAATAGATCAACGAGAAAATAGTGGAGAGAGGAGGAGGCGAATGAGTGAGGACGGGGGGGAAAGTAAAACGCCGGTTCGTCATTCCAT
The DNA here is from genome assembly GCA_016222925.1 of Nitrospirota bacterium. Lineage (GTDB taxonomy): Bacteria > Nitrospirota > Nitrospiria > Nitrospirales > Nitrospiraceae > Nitrospira_D. Next base: position 6,849 of record JACRQB010000175.1, read on the forward strand.
CGTGTGATGGAGACGAACCGGCGTTTCATTAGACCCAGACTACCTTATGCTCCCAACCGTGTGAAGACCGGGAGTACTGGAGCCCAGACTGGATTGATGAGTCGCTCACCAGAATCGGTCCAGGACAGGAACAATCCTGCAAAGCGCTGATCCGGATCGTGGAGAATGTCCACCAACCGTTGCACTTCCCACAGGACGTCCTTGGACTCGACTTTAATGTCAACTGTTTGGCCAGGCTGGATTGGGGCCTCGTTATCCATCGTCAGACCGGCCGTTGCGACCAGTTCGGCTGGATAGTTTGGATCAACCCTAGAGGCACCAAACTTGTTGGTAAATCTGATACCTGCTGTCGTGAACTCACCGATGGTTACCGGTTGTGTGCCGTTATTGGTCGCATGAAGGGTCATGCGCAATGCGCGGCCCGGAACATCGTACTCTGCATGAATAACGTCAACCGTCAGCGGGTTGGGCTTGATCGGCATCGGCTTGATCTTTGCCTCACCAGCCTGGAGAGGGACGCTAATCGGGTGCTTTGCTTCTGCAGCCATATACCCGACGACCACAACAACCAGTGTAAGGACCAATACCGCCACTCCAACTTTTCGGTCAATGGGGTCAAGCAGAATCTCGTCCCCATACGCTGCCAGGACTCGAGCGCGAATCAGGTACATTGGTCTGATCGCAAAGAACCCGACCCAGAAGATGCCGAGAGCGATCCACCAGATATGCCACCCAATTCCAGTCATGCTCCCCATCGTCTCCGAGTCGAATGTTTCATTGGTCAGGGTCTTGATCGGATTGGTGAAATCCTCATAGCGACCCGTGATGTCCATCCATCCACCTGGTCCCGCGATTGGACCGGCTTCCTTGACGGCAAACATGGGATGGATGTGATGGTGGCCGGGGAGTCTGGCCTTTAATTTGACCACGTACTCATAGTCACGACCGATTTCCATTGGTCCCGAGACGAACATCGGCGTTCCATTGACCTTCGAGCTTAGACGCACGAAGACGGAGCTGGGAGACCCGACATTGATGAAGGTCCGGGTCGGCTTCACCACCGCACGAGGCCAATCCTCGGATAAGTGGAACTTTCCCTTCAGCTCTGTCACATCATTGACTTTGGTCGACTTTCCAACCCATTCAGTGTCATACCAATTTACAGTGCGCATCCGCAGGAATGGTTCCTGCGATCGCTCCCCGTGAGCGAATGCAGGGGTAATATCGAGAGCCGGCGTGACTGCCAGCGTCGCCACCCCGCAGAGTCTAATCATCCACAGTTTGAAGACGTGTTTGGCAGTCATGCTTTCCCCCCAGAAAGTTTAGCTTTGTCGGCTTGTGGTCCCAAGGTGGCGTATGCAAATACATCGTACACCTTGGTGGTCCGCTGTCTGTCATCGGTGATGTAGAAGTACGACGTGCAGAAGTACTTCCCGAACTGCCACCACAGGATGTACATCAACGAGGACGCGAATGCGGAGAAGAACGCGGAGATCATGGTGCTGTGACCGCCGAATGTGCGCAGCGATCCAACTTCGATCATCCGAATGTACTCAGGAGTACCCGTACGAACATACATGAAGCCCATGTAGTCCGCCCATGAGAGCAATGCGCCATCGACGACAAGCGGCGTATGGCTATAGGCAAATATAGGCCAGTTGCTCGGATAGAACAGTGCCGCGAACATCCATGCGCCGATCACTGCCGTCAACGTCCAGTTCCTGGTCAACAAGAGGGTAATGTCGAGAACCAAGGCACCGGGAATCGCCGTAGCAGGCATGACGAAGTTGGGTGGATAGTTAGACCACCACCACCAAGAAGTGTAGACGGCGATCCATTTTCCAGCGCCCAGCGCCAGAATGCAGAGCGTCGCACCGAATGGCTGTCGGTAGTTGACCCAGTTGTAGTACTGGATAGCGGCGCAGAAGGTGATCAAGGTAACCGGCGTCACGATCGGCCACCACTGACGGTCTTTCCAATCGAGCCAGAAGTCCCAGTCACCACACAGCAGGGCCGTGTGCATATGGAAGGTCCCCACGATGGTGACGAACAAAATTGGAATGAAATAGATATAATCGATCTTTCTAGACATCGCTACCCCTTCAGGGGGTAACTTCGAAGCCTTGATAATCTCATCGGTTCTAAACATAACTGACATCCTCCGTCATTTCAGTCGGCCGTGGCCAACCAGACGTTCTGTTCCCTAAGAGTGCCTGGTCAACCGCCGATACCGACCTATGGTTCATATAGTCTGCATCCGCCCAATTACTTAGTACCCGGCCTTGGCATTCGGGTTCACCTGGCTGGGGAACGGATCCAGAATGGCCTTGGGCGCGTTGTTCCAGATCACGTCCGCCAGATTCGACATCCGGCTGACGATCTGCGCCGCCACGCCCCCTGCCGCTCCGAACAACCCGCACCAGCCCAACGTCACAAA
>JACRQB010000001.1 GCA_016222925.1 Nitrospirota bacterium
AGAAGAATTTTCGGACCAGTTCGATTATCTGGGGCTTGCGCGCACATACCAGGAGCATGGGGCAGCGGCCCTGTCCGTCTTGACCGACAAGGAGTTTTTTCAAGGCGACCTTCGGTATCTTGCAGAGATCAAGCGCGCACTCCCGATCCCGGCGCTCAATAAGGAATTCATGGTCGGTGATGTGCAGTTCTATGAAGCGCGGGCTCACGGTGCTGATGCCATTCTATTGATTGTGGCGGCACTAGAACGGCGGCAACTGATGGACTTCCACGCCTTGGCCACCGAACTCGGGATGGATAGCCTCTTTGAAACCCATCACGAGAGGGAGTTGGATACGGTTTTGGAGTGGATTCCCACTGCGCGGATGATCGGGATCAACAATCGGGATCTGAACACGTTCACGACCGATCTCAATGTAACGTTTCGTCTGGCAAAACGGATCCCGCCCGATAAGTTGATCATCAGCGAAAGCGGGATTCATAAGCGAGAGGACGTGACAAAACTGAGCGAAGCCGGTGTACATGCCATGTTGATCGGAGAGTCGCTCATTCGTGCCGAGCACACAGCTGACAAAGTCCAAGAGTTGCTCGGTCTCGCCTCGCGCAGTTCCCAGCCCGAGTAGATCATTCACCATGAAAATAAAAATTTGCGGGATTACCAATACGGAAGATGCAGGAGTCGCAGTGGCGGCGGGCGCAGATGCGTTGGGTTTTGTCATGTACCGCAAAAGCCCGCGTTGGGTGGAGCCGACAGTAGCGAGATCCATCATAGCCGGTCTTCCGCCTTTTGTGCTTCCGGTGGGGGTGTTCGTCAACGAAGAGGCCGAGAGGGTTCGCGCACTCATGGATGAATGTGGCTTTGCCTTGGCTCAACTTCATGGAGATGAATCATCCCTCTATTGCCAAAATCTTGGCCGTCCAGCGCTGAAGGCCCTTCGATTGAAGGATCGAGGTACCTTTCTCGCCTTGGCAGAATTCCAAGGGCGGGCCAACGTGCGAGGGTTTCTCATCGATGCATTTTCGGACCAGGCCTATGGCGGGACCGGGAAGACAGTTGACTGGACCGTGGCGCAGGATGCCGCTCGCTCGACACCCATCATCTTGGCAGGAGGACTCACGCCGACTAATGTGGCTGAGGCAATTGCTCAGGTGCGTCCCTACGGAGTCGATGTGAGCAGTGGGGTGGAGCAGAGTCCCGGCAAGAAAGACTCGGACAAAGTGAAGGCGTTTATTCAAGCGGCCAGGCTTGTTCCAGTCGAATAAGCACGATTATACTGCTATCGATTTATTGAGGAGGATACGTTCACATGTCGATGCTCCCAGATAGCCATGGTCGATTCGGACCCTATGGGGGTCGCTATGTGCCGGAAACCCTCATGCCGGCGCTCCTCGAATTGGAAGCGGAGTATGTCAAGGCGAAGAAGGACCGTCTATTTCAAGCAGACCTTGCCTACTACCTCAAGCAGTATGTCGGGCGTCCGACCAGTCTCTATCGTGCGGATCGGCTGACCAAGAAGTTGGGCGGCGCAAAGATTTATCTGAAACGAGAAGACCTGTGCCACACCGGCGCACATAAGATCAACAATGCGATCGGGCAAGTGTTGCTGGCCCTGCGCATGAAAAAACGGCGGATCATTGCTGAGACTGGAGCTGGTCAGCATGGTGTCGCCACCGCGACGGCAGCTGCGATGTTTGGCTTGGAATGTGAAGTCTACATGGGCACAGAGGATATGCAACGCCAGGCATTGAATGTCTTCCGCATGCGGTTACTTGGCGCGAAGGTGACCGGTGTCGACGCCGGGAGCCGGACGTTGAAAGATGCCATTAGTGAAGCGATGCGCGACTGGACCACGAACGTGCGGACGACCCATTACATTCTCGGGTCAGTGTTAGGCGCGCATCCCTATCCCATGATGATCCGCGATTTTCAGGCAATCATTGGAAAAGAGGCGCGGAAACAAATACTGGCTGCGGAGGGGAAGCTCCCGGACTATCTTGTGGCCTGTGTCGGGGGCGGGAGTAATTCGATAGGGCTGTTTCACGCATTCCTCCGCGACCCCAAGGTCAAGATGGTTGGCGTGGAAGCCGGAGGGAGTGGGATTGTGAGTGGTAAACATGCCGCGCGGTTCTCAGGCGGCAAGCCAGGAGTTCTGCAAGGCACCATGACGTACCTGCTTCAGGATGAAAACGGGCAGATCAATTTGACCCATTCCGTCTCGGCTGGGTTGGATTATGCCGCAGTTGGGCCGGAGCACAGTCTCTATCATGACCAAGGTCGGATCGAGTACACCTATGCGACAGATACTGAGGCGATGACCGCCTTTGATCTGCTGGCGCGTGAAGAAGGGATCGTCCCGGCGTTGGAAAGCGCGCATGCCATCGCGCATGTCATCAAGCTGGCCCCGAAGCTGAAAAAGTCACAGGTGATCATCGCCAACCTTTCCGGCCGTGGGGATAAAGACGTCCAGCAAGTGGCCAGGATGCGAGGGGTGGAGTTATGAGCGGACGGCTGGAAGCGACATTTAAACAATTGCGTGACAAGAGAGAGAAAGCCCTCATTGCCTATCTGATGGCGGGGGATCCTGGATTGGCTGAAACAGAACAGTTGGTCGTGGCCCTAGAGCAGGCAGGCGCTGACGTCATCGAATTGGGCGTGCCCTTCTCCGATCCGATTGCCGACGGGCCGGTCATTCAGCAGGCCGCTGAGCGGGCGTTGAAGAACGGGACTTCGCTTCGGAAAATCTTGGATTCGGTGAAGTCACTGAGGCAGCGCACAGAGATTCCGATCGTCTTGATGCTGTACTACAACTCCATCCACGTCATGGGCTGTGAGGAGTTTTGCAAGGCGGCAGGCGCTGCCGGAGTGGATGGATTGATCGTGCCAGATATGCCGCCGGATGAAGCGGGACCGCTCAAAGGCCCGGCGGATGCAGCCGGACTGCCGCTCATTTTCCTGCTCGCGCCGACCAGCACACCCAGCCGGCGAAAACTTGTGGCGAGAGAGTCGCATGGATTCGTCTACTACGTTTCGCTGACGGGGATTACCGGGTCGAAGTTGAGCAATGTCGGCGACGTCCAA
>JACRQB010000002.1 GCA_016222925.1 Nitrospirota bacterium
AGGCCATTGTCCGTGAGATGGGGTTCGGCTGTTCCGTCATGCCGATCACAACGGAGCAGGCAGGATGTCTTGCCAAGCGACCATCATATTCAGTCTTGAGCTCGGACCGAATGGCGTCTCTGGGTCTTGCATTGCCTGAATGGAGGCAGGCATTGGCACGATTTGCCAAAGTGCGCCCTCGTGCCTCTTGACGATTCCCACGAGTGAGCGGAGCTCCTCGTGGTTAAAAACCTTTTCAACTGTTCTGAGACTCGTTAAGATAGTAGTCGATTCTTACCTGGTCGTTGAGCTCATCTTGTGATAAGCGCGTGAAATCGAAAACTCAGGAAAAATCGATAAGCAGTCTCTTGCAGGAAATCCGCCTGTTCGCGACCGATGTGGATGGAGTGCTCACCGATGCCGGCATGTACTATTCCGAGTCGGGTGATGAGTGGAAGAAGTTCAATACCCGCGATGGGATGGGGATCAAATTGCTGCAGAAGGCCGGCCTCATCACGGCAATTGTGACGCAGGAGCGAACCAGATTGGTTGCTCGCCGGGCGGAAAAACTCGCGATTCCTGAACTTCATCAAGGAGTGATGGACAAGTTGTCGGTGATCCGAGAGATGGCGGCACGACATGGCATCTCACTCCAACAAGTGGCGTATATCGGCGATGACGTCAACGACATCGAGGCCTTGCAAGCGGTGGGATTTTCAGCGGCTCCTGCGGATGGGCTTCCGCAAGTCTTGAAGGTTGTCGACTACGTGTGTCAACGGAAGGGTGGGGAGGGGGCGGTGAGGGAACTTGCAGAAATGATACTCCTCTCTCGCCCTGGGGCAAAGAATACGAACAAGACGCATTGAGAGGGAGGTATGGCTCGTACATACCCACTATATCCGGTGATCATGGCGGGAGGGAGCGGGACCAGATTTTGGCCCTTGAGCCGACATTTGTTCCCCAAGCAGCTCTTGCGGATTGGCGGCGAGCATACGCTGATTCAGCAGACGATGCGACGTGTCCTCGGTTGCGCGCCGGCCGCCAACGTGCTTATTTCAACGAATGCGGCGCAAGCTGATCTCATCCGTGGGCAACTGATCGATTCCGGATGGCCTTATGTTGGTGGTCCCTGCTGACCATGTGGTGACGGGACAGCGCGACTTTGAAGCCGCGGTTCAATTAGCCTCACAATTGGCTGTGGAGCGGTACCTGGTGACGTTCGGGATCAAGCCGATCCGACCCGAAACCGGGTACGGCTATATCAAGCCGAACGACAAGATGCTGCTCGGTAAGCAGGGGAAATTGCGTGGATACCGTGTGCAAAAATTCGTGGAGAAACCCAATGCCACGAAGGCCGCTCAGTACCTCAAGGCGGGGCAGTATTTTTGGAATAGCGGCATGTTTGTCTGGCGTGCCGCGACGATTGTGGAAGAGATCCGCCGGCATCAGCCGGCCATTGCGACCGCGATGGATCGAATCAGGGAGCTGAAAGTGACCGGCGCATCCACGCAGGTGATTGATGACGTCTATCGCGCGATCAAGCCGGTTTCAATCGACAACGGTGTAATGGAGCAGTCGTCGAAGGCGGCCGTGGTGCCGGTGATGTTTAAGTGGTCCGATGTCGGGAGTTGGGGCAGCCTGGACGAAGTCGCGGAGAAAAATAGGGCCGGCAATGTGGTGATCGGACGAGTGGTCGATCTTGAGAGCACGCGCTCGATCGTCTATGCGGATCGACGTGTCGTCGCAACGATCGGGCTGCAGGACATGGTGGTGGTCGATACCCCCGATGCGACGTTGGTGTGTCCCAAAGCGCGGGCGCAGGATGTGAAGAAGATCGTGGATATTCTAAAGCAGCAGCAAGCCCCTGAACATTTGGAGCACCTGACCGTTCAGCGGCCTTGGGGGGCATACACCGTGTTAGAAGAGGGGCCTGGGTTCAAAGTGAAACGTGTCACGGTGAATCCCGGTGGCCGTCTTTCGCTCCAACTCCATCGCCAACGCAGTGAGCACTGGGTTGTGATAGCTGGTACAGCGCGTGTCACGAGAGGAGAGGAAATCTTTGATTTGCAGGTTGGACAAAGTACGGCGATTCCGATGAAGACACAGCATCGACTAGAAAATCCTGGGAAAGAGACCGTGCATATCATCGAAGTACAGAACGGACTGTATCTCGGAGAGGATGATATTGTGCGGTTTAAGGATGATTACGGCCGAACGAAAAATTGAACGTCAACAGTCATCAGGTCACTCTTCTATAGACTTTCAACTTTCCGACTTGAGGACTGTGCAGCAAGAGGACTGAACGAGGAACTATGGGTTTGTTTCGCGAATACGATCTGAGAGGAATTATCGGCAGCGAATTGACCGAGGACTTGGCCGAACGGGTCGGGCGAGCCTATTCCACCTATGTAAGCACGCGTGGAGTGAAGACGATCAGCCTCGGGCGAGATGGTCGGCTCAGCTCTCCGCTTCTGCACAAGGCGCTGCTCAAGGGGTTGTTAGCCGGTGGGCTCGATGTCATCGATATCGGGATTTGTACTTCGCCGTTGGTCTACTTCTCCTTGTTTACCTTGCCGGTCGGCGGCGGCATCATGATCACCGGAAGTCACAATGCGGCTGAGTATAACGGGTTTAAGATTTGTGTCGGGAAGACGGCGATCCATGGAGAAGAAATTCAGGAATTGCGGCGAGTGATGGAACAGGGCATCTTTGTGTCGGGTCACGGGAAACTTTCCGAACACCCGATCATTCCTGACTACCTGTCCTACATCGAGAAAAGCTTTTCACATGTGAAGGCGAACCGATTACATGTGGTGATCGATAGCGGGAACGGCGCAGCCTCGCTCGTTGCGAAACAAGCCCTCGAGTTGTTGGGGTGTAAGGTCACGGGGTTGTATTGCGATCTCGATGGGCGCTTTCCCAATCATCATCCGGACCCGACAGTCCTTGAGAATCTCTCTGACCTCATGCAAGCGGTGAAGGATCATGGGGCTGATGTGGGAATCGGGTATGACGGGGACGCGGACCGAATCGGGGCGGTTGATGAGCAGGGCGAGGTGCTGTGGGGTGACCGTTTGTTAGTCATCTACTCGCGGGAGATCCTGGCCATAAAACCAGGCAGTACGATTATTTCTGAGGTCAAGGCGTCGCAAAGTCTCTATGACGATATTGCCAAGCGAGGCGGGCGTGGGATCATGTGGAAGACTGGCCATTCGCTGATCAAGGCAAAGATGAAAGAGGAATCGGCGGTATTGGCCGGTGAAATGTCTGGACACATGTTCTTTGCGGATCGATATTTTGGGTACGACGACGCGGTCTATGCGTCTTGTCGGCTTGTTGAAATCCTGGCGAAGACCCAACGCCCGCTTTCCACGTTAGTCGCGGACTTACCTAAAACGGTGGTGACTCCAGAGATCCGGGTGGACCTTCCTGATACGGTCAAATTCACCGTTGTGGAGCGGATTCGCCTGAGATTCTCGGAGTATTTGCAGAGCAAGCAAGGCCTTGGGCCGAGCAAGCTGGTGCTTCGAGACCTCATTACGATCGATGGTGTCCGCGGAATATTTGATGATGGATGGGGGCTCATCCGGGCCTCCAATACGCAACCAGCCTTGGTGCTCAGATTTGAGGCGACGTCCTCTGCACAGCTTGCCGTTATCCGAGCGATCGTCGAGGAGGAACTCGTGGAGGCGAAACGAGCGGTCGGGTGTTAGTACCTGTCCTGGCCTGGTCCGATCGAGTTCCCGGGGTTCCCCGCATATGCCGCTATGCCCAGGTTGTGGCCGTCTGTTTGCTTCTGTTTCTGCCTGTCGGTTTGAGTGAAGCTCACGCTCAAGGTGAACTGAAACGTCCTTTTCAGGTCGGCGAACGGCTGACGTATGAGGTGTCTTGGCTCAATATGACAGCTGCGATTGCAGTCATGGAAGTGGCTCAGATGGAGGGACCGAACGATCGATCGGTTGCCAAGTTGGTGGGAACGGCGTACTCGACACCGATCATCACGAAGTTCTTTCCGGTGGATAATCGAGTTGAGTCGGAGCTGGATCTGGAGACACTGGCTCCGGATCATATGACCTTCCGTCGGCGCGAAGGGAGAAAGAAAGAAGATATCGAATATGTCTTCCATCAAAAAGAAGGCATGGTCACGGCTGTCAGAGGAGGTGCGACGGAGTCGCTTCCCATTCCAGCCGGGACACAGGACATCATGTCATGCTTGTACTATACGCGGACGGTCTTGCCACCGAATCCGGGGGCTTCGCTGAAAATGAACGTGTACCACGATAAGAAGAATCGCCCGGTCGAAGTTCTTGTCGAGGCAATTGAGACCATTGAAGGGGCCTGGGGAAAGGCGGAGACGGTTCGGGTACTGGTGATCATGCCGTTTCATGGGCTGTTCATGAATCAGGGTAACATCCGCGTGTGGGTTACCAACGATGGTAGGAAGACTCCTCTTCGGATGAAGGCGAAGGTCGTGCTCGGGTCCATTGTCGCTGATTTGGTAGACGGCTTTCCGGAAACCGCTTCTCCAAAGCAAGAGTATTGAACATCGATTGTTGTTCGCACGGGTCAAACCCGCTATACTGAGCGTCGTTATGCGAGAATTTCCACTTACGTTAAACCGCTTTATCATTCAGAGTCAGGCCTCCCACCAAGGGGCGACGGGAGAATTTTCCGGTCTGTTGACCCAGATCGGTCTTGTCGGCAAGCTCATTTCTGAAGATCTGCGGCGCGCAGGGCTGATCAACATTCTTGGAACGACCGGCGACACGAACGTGCAGGGCGAAACGGTCAAGAAGCTGGACGCAATCGCCAACGACGACTTCGTCAAGGTCTTTCAACACAGTGGGTATGTCTGCGCATTAGCTTCGGAAGAAATGGAAAAGCCGATCTCAATGCCGGGCAATTGGCCGCAGGGGAAGTATATGCTGCTGTTCGATCCGCTTGATGGCTCCTCCAATACGGACAACAATATGCCCCTCGGGGCCATTTTTTCCGTGCTCAAGTATGATCGGGCTGATCGTTTGCCCACCGAAGGCGATATGATTCGTCGAGGAACCGAACAAGTTGCGGCCGGTTACCTGCTGTACGGATCGAGTACGATGCTGGTGTACACTGTCGGGCAGGGTGTGTATGGATTCACACTCGAACCCGGCATCGGAGAATATCTTCTGTCCCACGCGCAGATCAGAATTCCTGACAACTATCTTTATCCGGGGGAAGTCGATAAACCAGAAGGGAAGCTGCGACTGCTCTACGAGGCGAATCCTCTGGCATTTGTCGTCGAACAGGCCGGGGGGAAAGCTTCAACGGGCACATCGAGAATTATGGAAGTGGAGCCGAAGAAATTGCATCAGCGTGTGCCATTGATCATTGGGAGCCGTCTGGATGTTGAGCAGGCGGAAGCGTACATTCAGGGGAGAGCGTAAGTACTCACGTCGTGTGACACTAGGACGTTATCGGGAGGGAATCATGGGAGATCGGGTTCAAGAGATCCTCAGTTGGTACGGGAGCGATAATGCGGGGACGAAGACCAACATTGCGCGTCTACTCCGGTCAGGTACGTTGGCGGGGACCGGCAAGTTGGTCATTTTACCGGTGGATCAAGGATTCGAGCATGGGCCGGCGAGAAGTTTTGCGCCGAACCCATCCGGCTATAATCCGCACTATCACTTTCAGCTCGCGATTGATGCCGGATGTAATGCCTATGCCGCCCCACTGGGGTTTCTGGAAGCCGGGGTCAATGAGTTTGCAGGCCAGATTCCCCTCATTCTCAAACTCAACAACCACGATGTGCTGCATGATGAGAAGGATCCATTGCCCTCAGTCACCGGTAGTGTGAGGGATGCTCTTCGGTTGGGCTGTTCGGCCGTCGGGTTCACGATCTATCCGGGTTCTTCCCATTGCAACGCCATGTATGAGCAATTGCAAGCGATTGCTGAGGAAGCAAAAGACAGTGGCCTTGCTGTGGTCGTGTGGTCCTATCCGCGAGGGTCGGTGTTGAGTAAAGAAGGTGAGACGGCTATGGATGTGGTCGCGTATGCGGCGCAGATTGCGGCTCAATTGGGCGCACACATCATCAAGGTCAAATTGCCGACTGCGCACTTGGAACAAGCTGCGGCCAAGAAGGTATATGAATCGACGCAAATTCCGATCAAGACTCTGGCGGAGCGAGTGAAGCACGTCGTCCAGAGTTCGTTCGATGGTCGTCGGATCGTCTGAAGCACGTCGTCCAGAGTTCGTTCGATGGTCGTCGGATCGTCATCTTTTCGGGCGGGGCCAAGAGCGAGGATGAGAACGTATTCGAAGAAGCTCGAGCCATTCGGGATGGTGGAGGCTTTGGCTCGATCATCGGCCGGAATTCATTCCAACGTCCAAAGGCGGAGGCGACCAAGTTTCTTCACACGATCATGGGGATTTACAGCGGCGAGATTCAGTGATCTTCCATGCAGTGTTGACACGAGCGAAATGACACCATGAATCAAGTGAATTTTGAACACAAACCGCCTCGTGGAATGAGAAGATGGATGGTTGCCGCAACCTTGTTAACGGTTGGGATCGTCATAGGCTTTGTGGTTGCTTCGGACCTCGGCTGGTTGCCTGCGGGACATGCGGTTCCCGATGCATCTTCCATTGCCCCGACGCTCCCCATCGCCAGACCCGTGTCGACGGCTCCTCAGCCGGTTTTGGGCGGGGGCAATCAAACATTCGTCGATATTGCCAAGTCGGTGAAACCGGCGGTGGTCAATATCTACGCGACTAAGAACGGACGTTCTGAAGGCTCCGGCACAGCGCCGTTTGATGACCCATTGTTTAGAAAGTTTTTCGGCGACGAGTTTTTTAAAAAGTTTGAACACCCGAAAGAACGAAAAGAGCGGGGGTTGGGGTCCGGCGTGATCGTTGAATCACACGGACTCATCATCACCAACAATCATGTGGTCGGCAAGGCGGATGAAATCCGCGTCACCCTGTCGGATAAGCGCGAATTTAAGGCGAAGCTGATCGGGACCGATCCGAAGACCGATGTGGCCGTCGTGAAGATCGACGCGACGGGGCTTCCGACCGTCGCCTGGGCCGATTCAGACAAACTGGAAGTCGGGGAGTTTGTCCTGGCCGTCGGGAATCCGTTCGGACTGACACAGACCGTGACTTTGGGGATTGTCAGTGCCCTTGGCCGAGCCGCCGGTATTGCGGAGTACGAGGATTTTATCCAGACAGATGCGGCGATTAACCCCGGGAACTCAGGTGGAGCTCTGGTCAATGTGCGAGGTGAGCTGGTTGGAATCAATACGGCCATCTTCAGCCAGAGCGGCGGCAACATGGGGATCGGGTTTGCCGTGCCGAGCAATATGGCGCAGTCTATTATGGGGCAGCTGGTGCAGACGGGCAAAGTCGTTCGAGGGTGGCTCGGCGTCTCGATTCAAGAGCTCACACCGGAATTGGCTTCCCAGTTTGGAGTCACGGAGACAAAGGGTGTACTGGTCAGTGATGTGATGGACGACAGCCCGGCGAAAAAGGCCGGATTCGAACGAGCCGACGTCATTATCGAGTATGACGGCAAGTCGATGGATTCACCAACCCATCTGCGCAATGCTGTGGCCCAGACTGCGGTCGGAAAGAAAGTTGTGGTTAAGCTTATCCGGGACAAGAAACCCAAGACCATTGACCTCACCATCGTTGAGCAGCCCAAGTCGATGTCACAAAACGGCGATGAAGACGGAGGGGATTCAGCCACGCCGACGGGAATACTCTCCAGTCTCGATGTGCGAGAGTTAACCGAAGAATTAGCTGGCCGGTATGGGCTCAAGTCCAGTGAACGGGGCGTGGTGATTGTTCGGGTCAAGCCCGGGAGCACGGCGGAAGAACTCGGAGTTCGTGAGGGAGATATCGTGCTCGAGGTAAATCGCCAAGCCGTCACGTCCGTGAAAACTTTTGAGCGAATCGCCGGAAAATTGCCGAAAGATCAAGCCGTCTTGCTGTTGTTGAAACGCCAGGGGCGGACGATCTATCTCACGCTTCGCCCGTGAGCCAGTCGGTGGGCAGGCCGTCATATAGTGGCTGCAGAAATTCTAGACTCTTTACGTGAGTAACCACACTGTGGCTCTCGTCCCTGCCGCTGGACGAGGTCTCCGCATGGGCGGCTCGGTGCCTAAACAATTTCTCGCCCTCGGTGGTGAACCGCTGGTGGTCCACTCGCTTCGTGTGCTTCAGCGCTCTCCCGTCATCCACGAGATTATACTGGCTGTGCCAGAGGCCGACCTTGAGTATTGCCTCAACGACCTCGCCGTTCGATATGGCTTCTCAAAAATCACAAGGGTGGTCGCGGGTGGAAAGGAGCGCCAGGATTCGGTCCGGCATGCCCTTGAACACGTGCCGGTCGAGACGGATATCGTGGTCGTTCATGATGCGGTACGACCATTCCTGACTCTGGATATGGTAGCTCATGTGGTTGAGGCGGCTCGCCGTGTGGGTGGGGCCATTGTGGCCCTGCCGATGCGTGATACTGTCAAGCAGGTTGGAAGCAATCATCATATCGAACGAACGGTCGATCGAGGGCCGCTCTGGTTGGCACAGACGCCGCAGGCGTTCCGACGTGATCGATTATTGGACGCCCACCGGAAAGCTCATGCGGACGGTGTGCGCGCCACCGATGATGCATTCTTGTTCGAATGGGCAGGTCACCCAGTCGTGGTCGTGGAAGGGAGCGGAGAGAACATCAAGGTCACGCGGCCTGAAGATATGGTGATCGGTGAGGCCATCTTGGCCTCCCGTCAGTCTGGACGCATGAAAGGGACAACATGAGCAAGGGATTTCGTATTGGGTATGGCTATGATGTCCATCCATTGGGGCCAGGGCGTAAACTGATTCTTGGCGGGGTCGAAATTCCCCACAGCAAAGGGTTGGTTGGTCATTCTGACTCCGATGTGCTGGTTCATGCCGTTTGCGATGCCTTGTTGGGCGCAATGGGAGAGGGAGATTTGGGCCGGCACTACCCCAGTTCGGACCCCAAGTACAAAGGAATCTCGAGTCTCAAGCTGTTGGAAGATGTCATGTCGAAGCTGACAGTGAAGGGGTATCGAGTGGGAAATATTGACACCGTGATCGTGGCTCAAGCGCCCCGCCTTGGGCCGCACCTCGCGGCGATGCAGAAGACCATGGCAGAAGCCGCCGGGATCCTCCCTGAGTCAGTCAATGTCAAGGTGAAGAGCGGAGAAGGGTTAGATGCCGTGGGTCATGAGGAGAGCATGATCGCCCATGCGGTCTGTTTGATCGAGCCGATCTGAGGTCGTAGGATATACTGCTGATGCTGGCGCACATTACACAAGACCTCAAGGCGGTCTTTGATCGAGATCCGGCGGCCACGAGCAAGCTGGAAGTGATCCTGACCTATGCAGGGTTCCATGCATTGCTGACCTACCGCGTTGCTCATTGGCTAAAGGGACATGGCGTTCCAGTCCTGCCACGTGTGATTTCGCAGTTAGCCCGATGGCTAACCGGTATAGAAATCCATCCATCCGCGAAAATTGGAAGTGGTTTCTTCATCGACCATGGAATGGGAGTGGTGGTTGGAGAGACTGCAGAGATCGGCGATTTCGTGACGTTGTTTCAGGGTGTCACCTTGGGTGGGACAGGGAAAGAGCGTGGGAAGCGGCACCCCACACTTGGGAATCATGTGGTGGTGGGCGCCGGCGCCAAGATCTTGGGGGGAATCACGATAGGCGATAATGTGAAGATTGGAGCCAATTCGGTCGTGTTGAAAAATGTTCCCCCCAATTCGACGGTCATCGGCGTGCCTGGCCGCGTGATCAAGTCCCTGGGTGAACGCCTGCCGGATGCGACGATGGACCAAGTTGATCTGCCAGACCCCATCAGCGACCGCTTTTTGGCTCTTGAGCAGGAATTGATCGACCTCCGAAAAAGACTCGAAAATCCTGATGAGAAGTCTAATCCGTAACCGTTACCTCCGCTTTTCTCCGACTTGGCGGAGAGACAGTCCTTCATAAACTCCTTCCGCTCGTCTCCCTTTCCTTCGCCAAACCCCTTCGCGTTCGCCCGCTCGTTGCAGGCCTTCATCTTGTTCTGCTGTTGAGGTGCGGCGACGGCGAATGGAGTCGTTCCAAGGCTAACCATGAACAAGGCAACTGTGATCACACGTAGCGCTGTCGACATACCAATTCTCCTTTATGATGAGAGGTGAGATGCATGTCTGAGCGTGCATCTTAGCAAAACAGTACGTACTTGTCTGTTAGGAGAGACTCGGGCCTGTTGGTCGTCACCGATTCATGGGCGAAGAGAGCCTGTGTAGGACGATAGCCACTGAGAACGAAGTTACGGCTTGGCGCTCAACAAGACAGGATGATTTCTTCGGAGGAAAAGGATATTCTCTGAAGGGAATCAATACATCGCAGCGGTATCCATCTTGACTTGTGTAGGTAGGAAGAGGGAAGGAATCTATGAGCTCAACCCCAGGCATGACACCATCGAGCCAATTTAGGAAGCTCCTCTTGTCTGAGCAGCTGGAATTCATCTGCGAAGCTCATAACGGCCTGAGTGCAAAGATCGTTCAGGAAGCCGGCTTTAAAGGTATTTGGGCCAGCGGCCTTTCCATCTCAGCCCAATTTGGCGTCCGTGATAACAACGAAGCCAGCTGGACTCAAGTTCTGGATAATCTGGAATTCATGTCCGATGCGGTCACGATTCCCATTCTCCTCGATGGCGATACAGGGTACGGCAACTTCAATAACATGCAGCGGCTGGTCCGCAAGCTGGAGCAGCGACGTATCGCCGCGGTTTGCATCGAAGACAAGCTGTTGGGGGTTGGCGGAAGCCCTTCGCCGAGCCGAGGCCTATCGTCAGGCAGGCGCAGACGGCATCCTCATTCATAGTGCGCTGTCGGTGCCGGATGAAATCCTGTCGTTCAAGCAGGAATGGAGCAATCGATGTCCGGTTGTGATTGTGCCGACCAAATATTACGCCACGCCCACCGACGTGTTTCGGCAGCATGGGTTCTCAATGGTTATTTGGGCCAATCATATGCTCCGAACCGCCGTGGCCGCCATGCAGAAAACCGCGCGGACCTTGAAGGAGCAGCAACATCTGCTCTCCATTGAAGACAAGGTTGCGCCGGTTTCAGAAATCTTCAGGCTGCAAAATGCCGCAGAATTACAAGATGCCGAAGACCGCTATCTTCCTCGTGGTGCAGAAAATACCAGCGCCATCGTGTTGGCGGCTTCCCGTGGGGAGGAGCTTCGTGAGCTGACCGAGCACCAACCCAAGACCATGGTGAGCATTCAGGGCACGCCGATCTTGGCCCATATCGTGGACGCCTATAACGCCGTGGGGATCAAGGACATCACCGTCGTTCGTGGTTATAAAAAGGAGGCGGTGACGCTGCCCAACCTGACCTATTTGGATAACGATGACTTTGCCGATACCGGCGAGTTGGATTCACTGGATAAAGCAGTGCGTACCCGGAAAGGGTTGGGGAAGGATCTGATCATTTCGTATGGCGACGTGCTGTTCAATACGTACATTCCTCAGGCCCTGTGTCAGGAAAAAGATGACTTTGTCGTCTTTGTAGACAGCGATTGGCAGAACCAGAGCAGCTATGCCCGTCTGGGCGGCTTTGCCGAATGCACGCTGCCGAATTCAAGGAAAGCCTTCAACGCCAAGATCTATCTTAAACAATTAGGGAATCTGGCACCTCAAGAAAGCATCCACGGAGTCTGGATGGGGTTTCTCAAAGTGTCTCCCGCCGGAACCGTCCACCTTCAGGCGATCCTCGCTGAGATGGTAGCGGATCCAGCGAATCGCAAAGCCGGCATTCCCGTTCTATTGCAAGAACTGTTGAAGCGGCAACTCTCTGTTCGTGTGCTCTATACGGTCGGCCACTGGCTTGATATCAACAGCCTTGATGATGTGGTTCAGGCAGGCAATTTTTGACCCTTCGCGCACTCACTCGTAATCCACCCGCACCAAAAAAAGCCCCTGTGGGGGAGCTGTTTTCCCGGCTGCTGAACGATCTCGTGCATCGAGAATCTGCCTGAGCCTGTCCGGCTGGCGTCTGTGCAAGCCGACCTCCGCAAGGGTGCCGACGATCGAACGGATCATCTGTTTCAGGAAACGGTCGGCATAGGCTTCGATTCGCAGCCGGTCGCCTTCCCGGAAGACCGTGAATTGTTGCAGATGACAAATGGGATCGTCGTTGTCGGTGGGCTGGGTCTGGAACGAAGAAAAATCGTGCGAGCCGATCAGGGCCAGTCCTGCCTGATTCATTGCCGCGTCGTCAAGAGGCTGATGGATATGCCAGCAATAGTCACGCTCAACGGCCGGACGTTCCGGGCGATTCAGAATACGGTATTCATACAGTTTGCCCTTGGCTGAATATCTCGCATGGAATGTGTTCGGCATGAGCGCAACTGATCGCACCACGATGCTCTTCGGGAGATGGGCGTTCAGCGCCCTGGTCCATCCCCGGGGCGTCATGTCACGGTCGATACGGAAACTCGCCACTTGCCCCAGCGCGTGCACTCCTGCATCGGTGCGTCCGGCTCCGATGACCGGTGTGGTGATTTGAGTGACGCCTGCAATGGCCGCTTCGAGGGCTGCTTGAACCGTTGGCTGGTCGGGCTGACGTTGCCAGCCTGCGTAGGCCGTGCCGTCATATTCGAGAGTCAGTTTGACGATAGGCATGCAACACGTGGATGACGATGAGCGAGACGATCAGCGGATGTCCGGTCGATTATTGGTCAGGAACGAAACGATACCATGATAGAGGGATTGAGCGACATCGCGGACGAACGCCGGTTTTCTGAGGAGATCTTCCTCGTCGGGGTTTGAAATATAGGCGATCTCGGCCAGGATGCTGGGCATGCTCGTAAACCTCAAGACATAAAATGGTGCTGTCTTGACGCCATGGTCGTTGACCACGTATGGCCCGTTCATCTGGGAGACCATGGCTTCTTTCGCGTTCCACGCAAGCTCCAGGGACTCCTCGATTTTCTTCGCCGTTAACAGATCTGCCACGAGGTATTCCCATCCGACCCCGGTGTTGATGATCGGGGTGCCGTTCTCCCGCGCGGCGACCTCAAGTGCTCGCTGATCCTTGGCCTCCCCGAAGTGATAGATTTCAATTCCTTTGACTATGCGTGACGGATGCGAATTGACATGGATGGAGACGAAGAGATCGGCTTCGTTGCTGTTCGCAAACCTGGCCCGATCTTCCAACTCAATAAACACATCACGGTCTCGGGTCATCAATACACGCACGCCGGGCTGCTTTCTTAGAAGTTCACGAAGCTGGAGCCCTACCTTGAGGGTAATATCCTTCTCCTCGGTTCTTTGGATCCCCCGTGCGCCCGGATCTTTTCCCCCATGGCCGGGATCGATCACGATGGTTGTGTATCCCTTAGCGCGCGGCGTGACGGGTTGGGAGGCGGAAGAAGCTGCCCGCTGAGAGACTTCTCGTGGGTCAAGCGCGGAAGGAGGGACTGGAGCGTTGGGTGGAGTCACATCAATGACCAAGCGAGGCGGATGGGATAGCGTGAAGTGCTTATAGGCCCGGAACGCTGTGATTGGAAGAGACACCGCGACAGCATGCGAGGGCAGTTGAGTGACCATGAAGGGTGATGGGATGGTCCCGTTCGTAGCTTTCGTTTGCGCTGGTTGGCTGAGCCATGTGTTGGGAAGGGCGAGGACCACGCGACTTGGATTGGTCGCTCGTTGCTCGATGACCGTCGTGTGACGATCGAGATCCAACACGAGTCTGCTTCTCTCCGGGCTCGTCATCACACGGAAATTGCGAACGCAGTCGAAGCGTTCGTATATGCATGGGCCTTTTGTCGGTAGAAGACAATGGGAAACTATTCTCAGATGTCCGTCGCCTTGTCAAGAATTACACCAGTTAGCCAGGCGGAATTCGGATTGACTGCGGGCTCACGACCGCGATAGCGTGAGACATGCCGACGCATCTGATCGTCGATGGGTATAACGTGCTGGCTGGTGCCGGCGCCCTTCCCGGACGCCTTGAATCGGCCCGCGAGGTGTTGCTGCATGATTTGGCCGCCTATCGGCATCGGAAGAACCATGCTATCACCGTCGTATTTGACGGCTGGCAACAGGGCCAGCCGTCCGAACGGCGGGAGCATCGTGCCGGAGTCCAGGTGATCTATTCAAAACGGGGTGAGCGGGCGGATCAGGTCATCCAACGCTTGGCACGGGAATACGGGGCGGACTGTGCGGTCGTCAGCTCTGACCACGAAATCGTGAATACGGCCAGAGCTCATGGGGCCATGGTCATGGGAGCGCGCGAATTTGCGGACAAGCTGCGGGTGTCATCGAGCGCAGGCGGTGCCATACCCTATAAAGAACTCGATACAGGAGTCGATGTTCGCCCGACGCGGGGGCCGGAGAAGAAGGGGAACCCTCGAAAACTGCCGAAATCTCAACGACAACGCGCTCGCCAGCTCAAGCGATTTTGAACAGCTGCTTTGCATTCTCGGTCGTTCGTCTTTGGATCTCCTCCAAAGAGAATTCCGGATGGATGGCCGCGAGTTGCTTTGCTACCTGTGACACATACGCCGGTTCATTGCGTTTGCCGCGATAGGGAACAGGCGTCAGGTATGGGCAATCGGTTTCGATGAGTAGGCGATCCAGCGGGGTTTTCTTGGCAATCTCGCGTAACGCAGTCGCATTCTGAAACGTCAGGATGCCAGAAAACGACAGATGAAATCCCAAATCAAGGGCTTCCTCCGCCAGCCAGGCATCTCCAGAAAAACAGTGAAAGACCCCGCCGACGTCAGACGCCTTTTCTTCCCTTAAAATTGCGACCGTATCCTCCCGTGCTTCCCTCGTGTGAATAATCACGGGTAGCTTGAGTTCGCGTGCAACCTGAATCTGCTCGCGGAATCGGTCACGCTGCTCTTTTGGGGAGGAGTGATTGTAGTGATAATCGAGCCCGATTTCCCCATAGGCCACGACCTTCTCGCTCTTCGCCAGACGGCGGAACTCATCATACCAATCGTCCTGGATATGCTTGACCTCATGTGGATGGACTCCGACGGAGGCATAGACGAAGGGATAGTGATCGGCGAGCGCGGCGGCCGCTTGACTGGTCGTCAGATCACAGCCGATGGAGACGAACGCTTCGACTCCGGCTTCCCGCGCGCGGGCAATGACGGCCTCCCGATCGTCGTTGTAGCGTGCGTCGTCGAGATGAGTGTGGGTATCGATCAGCATGGTGGGCATCCTAATCGTGAGGTGATATGCATCCCACTACCTCTCATTATGAAACAAGCTGTGATAGACGATTCTTTGAGAGATGGGTGAGGGCTCACCGTAGTTGGAAAACCTCATAATTCGAGACGACAGGTTATCGGGGGGACCGTTAGGAGACAGGCTTAGGGGTAATGGCCGTCGCGAGTTCAGTCAGAAGGCGTTCGGTCTCGTTCCAACCCAGACAGGCATCCGTAATGGAGACGCCGTGAAGGAGATTCACACCTTCCTTCCAGGCTTGTTTGCCGGAATTCAGGTTGCTTTCGAGCATAAGGCCCATGATGGACTGGCGGCCTTCCAAAAATTGCTGCAAGACTTCACGGGCCACCAATCCCTGGCGGGTGTGATCCTTCTTGGAATTGTCATGCGAACAATCGATCATGATCGGGCGGGCGATCCCTTCTCCGGCGACCGCAGCCTCAGCTTTAGCGACATCCTGTGCTTCGTAGTTCGTTCGTCCGCCTCCCCCGCGGAGCACGAGATGGCGATCAGGATTGCCCATGGTCTTGATGATGGCAGTCTGGCCGTCGGCATTGATGCCGACAAAATGGTGCGGGGCGCGGGCGGACGTCATGGCATTGATGGCGACCTGCAAACTGCCTTCCGTCCCGTTCTTGAATCCGACCGGCATGGAGACCCCGCTGGCCATTTCGCGATGGGTTTGGCTTTCCGTGGTGCGGGCACCGATGGCTGCCCAACTGATGAGGTCGGCGACGTATTGAGGACTGATCGGATCCAGCAATTCTGTTCCGCAGGGAAGGCCTAATCGATTGATTTTGAGGAGAATCGCTCTCGCCAGTTCCATCCCTGCTGCGATGTCGCAGGTGCCGTCGAGACGAGGGTCGTTGATGAGCCCTTTCCACCCAACGGTGGTTCTTGGTTTTTCGAAGTAGGTTCGCATGACAATGAGGAAGCGGTCACGCAAGGCATCAATGAGGAAGCGGTCACGCAAGGCATCGGCGATGGGCTTCAGCTTGCCGGCATACTCGTAGGCAGCCTCGGGGTCATGGATGGAGCACGGACCGACGATGACCAGGAGCCGGTCGCGGTCTTCTCCATGAAGAATGCGGCGAATGGCTTCTCTGGTTTCTACAACGAGCGCCGCCGCTTGGTCAGTAATGGGCAGTTTGGTCTTGATGGCGCGAGGAGAGGGAAGCGCCTTGATTTCAATGACGTGTTGATTATCGATCGGCCTATTCATCAAGAGTCACGTCCTTAGAGCGGTCTCAACTACCTTGATTTTAAAGGGGTGATAATATAACGAATTACGTCAGAAAAGTCCATAGCGGTTGCTCGTCAGGGCTGGTATGGGCCATATTGGCGATAGGTTCGAGCGGTTCTTGTAATTCTAATCACGGATGCCTATTCTATGGCCATGTTTTTGAGAGGACTAAGAGAGCTCTCCTCGTTACTCCGCGCAGGAGTGGCCTTGGGGATGATCTGCATCATCCTGGGGCTGGCTCCGTTCGCCGTGGCTCAGGATGTCCACCACGAGTTGGCCGCAGCCGATTCGGATGGTCATGAACATTCGGACACCGACATCTGTCAATGGGTCCAGCACCACATTGCCGGATCAGTCGATCTCGATGTGCCACGGTTTGCCGTGTGCGATGTTGTCCGACCGCAAGAACTTCCGTCTGAATCGGTATTGCTATCGGCTGCGCTCTCTCTTATCGGCCCTTCCCGCGCT
>JACRQB010000003.1 GCA_016222925.1 Nitrospirota bacterium
TTTTATGGGGTCACGGTCGGGAAGATCGAAGCCCTGTCGGCGTGCCTTTTCCTTGAACGCTTCTACGGACTGTGTGTCGTAGAGCGGCTTGCATCCGGTGCCTTTTTTCGTTGAAATCTGTTGATCGGGCGTCTTGCTTGAACACCAATAGACCGGTGCCGGTTGGTTGAGAGGATTATCCGGATTGAAGTCCTTTGCATCGACCTGTTCCAGGCAGAGGAACGGAAGGGTGAGGAACAGAAACGGTCTTATGTATGAGGAAGACGAATAGTTTCGAACCATGACAGCATTCTCTAATTGAAATCCCTTGAAGTCAACCAAACTTCACCAGTTTGACAGACAAGGAAAGCGTTGGAACCTTTCGGAGGGTTAAGTTTCGTAGCTTGTTGTAAATAAATAATAATTCAATTGAATGCCGATTGCCAGATGATGCGTTTTCAAACTTCTGCACCTAAATTTAGGCCTCGCTAAGTTACTGAAAGACTGTTGACAAGCAAAAATGCCAGAGTATACTTCGTCAGGGTGGGGGGAAGTGGAGGCGTGTGGGTGAAAGTATTCTTGGTGAAAACTTGCACATCTCAGTGCTCGGTCAGGAAGTGTGCTCTTGGCTTATTTTTGAGCAACCTACCACCATTGTGGATTGTACGGTGGGATATGGTGGGCATGCTGAAATGCTCCTAATGACTAGTCCTGTTGGATCAAGGGTTATAGGGCTGGACCAAGACTCTCAGGCCATTGAGTTCAGTCAGCGACGGTTGAATCGATTTGGAGACCGTATTGTGTTGCGGCAAGGAAATTATCGAGACTTAAAGTCGCACCTTGCTGAAGCGGGTATCGCGAAGGTCGATGGTGTGCTGTTCGATTTTGGGGTTTCATCCCCGCAGTTGGACGATCCCTTGCGAGGGTTCAGTTTTCAGCGAGAAGGTCCCCTGGATATGCGTATGGACCAAACGATCGGGATAACTGCCGCCGATTTGGTGAACTGTAGTCCCGAACATGAGCTTGCGGACATCATATTTCAGAATGGGGAAGAGAGGTATGCCAGGCGAATTGCTCGGGCCATCGTGCAGGAACGGCAACGACAGCCAGTCATGACCACCGGAGTACTTGCCTCTATCATCGCTCGGTCCGTGCCGGTGTCTTATCGCCACGGACGGATTCATTGTGCCACGCGGACCTTTCAGGCGCTTCGCATTGAGGTGAATCATGAACTGGATCTCTTGGAGCCCTCGCTTCGAGATGCAACCGAGGTGTTGGCTGTGGGGGGGAGGGTTTGCGCGATTTCTTTTCATTCTCTTGAAGATCGTATCGTGAAGCATACATTCCGGTCTCTTGCGCAAGGGCCAGACGCCACCTTGTCGATACTCACGAAGAAACCGGTCCTTCCTTCGGGGGCCGAGTGCGAAGCAAATCCCCGATCACGAAGCGCTAAATTACGAGTCGCTGAACGTCAACCGAGGATGGGACTTTTATGAAGGCCGTCACCGTTTTCCTAGGACTCTGTCTCGTATTTGTGTTTGTGTGGGAGCGCGTAGACGTGGTTCGGATCGGCTATCAGATTGAACGGTTGAAGCGTGACAAGACGGTGCTGGAACGTCAACGAGATGAGCTTCGCGTTAAATTTTCCACATTGAGTGCCTCCGACCGGATCGCAAAATTGGCGACGGAAAAACTCGGCATGAGTCTGCCTCAGCAAGGGCAAATCATCGTGGTTCAGTCCAGACCAAGTGGTGTCCATCCCTCAGGTATTGCGTTGGTTGAGCTGAAAGTCGCCAGGAATGATCTTCCCAGCGGGAGGTTCTAAGTGGCCGGTTCCCTTCTTTCTCGCGGTCGTCGGTATGTCCTATTGTTGCTGTTGCTGTGTGGGTTTGGAGTGGTTCTGTTCCGGCTGGTCACGTTGCAAGTGTTGCAAGCGGCTGAACTCTCATCCCAAGCGGATCGACAGCACCAAAAGACGGTATCGCTGGAAGGGGCGCGCGGCACGATCGTCGACCGACATGGCAAGATTTTAGCCATGAATGTGGAGGTGCCGTCCGTATTCGGAGTTCCAACCACAGTAGATAGCCCTCTTAAGACCGCTCGGCAGTTATCGCCGATTCTGCATGTGAGGACCGATGAGTTGGAGCGAAAACTCCGACAGGACCGGAGATTCGTATGGTTAGCTCGAAAATTGGATCCTGAGCAGGGGCGTCGCCTGGATCGTTTGTCGCTTGATGGGATCGGGGTTGTGATGGAAGGGCGACGGTTCTATCCCAAAGGGCCGCTTCTGGCCCATGTGTTGGGTTTTTCGGGAATGGACGGTGAGGGCTTGGAAGGCGTCGAGCATCGCTACGAACCGTACTTGCATGGTGAGAAGCGGATGATGGTGCTGCAACGCGATGCCTTAGGGCATACGGTATTTCCTAAGGGCATGATGGAACGGAGTCCGACGCCCGGCCATAGCCTCACACTTACGATTGATGAGGTGATTCAGTATATCGTTGAGAGAGAGCTTGAGGACGCGGTTGGCCGCGCGCGGGCCAAGTCAGGAACAGTGATTGTGCTTGATCCAAAGACCGGAGCGGTGTTGGCTATGGCGGTGAGTCCGCGATTTGATCCCAATGCCGTATCGGCTCTGAGCCCTGATCGCTGGCGGAACAGGGCGCTGACGGATGCCTATGAACCAGGATCAACTATGAAGGCGATGATGGCTGCGGCAGCCATTGAGGAGCGAGTGGTAAGGCCGAATACGATGGTATTCGGGGAGCATGGTCGTATGACCGTCGCGAATACCGTGATTCATGATCATGAACGACTGGGATGGATCTCCTTTGCGCAGGTGATTCAGAAGTCCAGCAACATTGGGGCGGCGAAGACCGGTATGGCGTTGGGGGAGCACCGGCTCTATCGATATCTCCAGGCATTCGGTTTTGGACAGCGAACGGAGATCGATCTTCCCGGAGAGGGAGTTGGACTGGTTAGAGACCCCAAAGACTGGGGGCGCCGTTCGGTCGCGTCTATTTCCATAGGGCAAGAGATTGGTGTGACGCCACTTCAAATGGTATCTGCGGTTGCGGCCATTGCCAACGACGGTATGTTAATGAAGCCTTACGTGGTGTCAGAAATACGAGATGCTGATAACCACATCCTCAGACAGATCCCTCCTCAAGCCAAGCGACGGGTCATTTCTCCGGAAACGGCTCGCAGCGTGACGAAGATTCTTGAAGGTGTCGTGACGGACGGCACCGGGACGAATGCGGCTATCCCGGGATTTCGGGTGGCTGGAAAAACCGGCACAGCCCAAAAAATCGATCCCCGAACCGGCACCTATTCAGCCTCTCGATTTGTTGCGTCTTTTACGGGGTATGCGCCGGCAGACAACCCGCAGCTCGCCATGATTGTGGTGATCGATGAACCTCAAGGTGATACGCTGGGCGGGGCTGTCGCCTCTCCGGTGTTTAGTCGCATCGGGGAGCAGGTGTTAAGCTACTTAGGCGTGCCATCGAATGCACCAATCACGTTGGCGATGGCTTCGCGATAATCGTAATCGTACTGGGGAGTGTCGATGACCTTGGCAACCCTGCTTCAGTCGCTAGAAGGACGGGTGAAGATTCTTGATCGCCATGGAAATTTGGACGTGTCTGTCAACGCGATTACTGATGATTCTCGGACTGTCTCAGCCCACAGTCTCTTTGTCGCCGTGAAAGGCGAGCAGGTTGATGGACATGAGTTTATTCCCGCGGCAATGAGAGGGGGAATGGTCGCATTGTTGTCGCAGCAGCCGGTGCGTGAGGTGTCTCTTCCCTTCGTCCGCGTTGACGACTCCAGAAAGGCGCTCGGTCTGCTGGGGGGGCGCTTTTATGGAGACCCCTCGTCGAAGATTCGGATGATCGGTGTGACTGGAACGAATGGGAAAACCACTACGACGTATATCTGCAAAGCGCTGATGGAAGCCCTGGGCCACCCAGTAGGGTTGATCGGAACCGTTGCCTATCAGATCGGTGAGCGCACGATGCCAGCAACGCACACGACACCTGGTTCTCTTGAGCTGCAACAGCTGCTTGCCAAGATGGTCACCGGCGGGTGCAACAAGACTATGGAGGAGTACTTTCAGGCGAAACTGAGACTATTTACAGAATTGAAGGGAGGGCTCAAGGCGAATAAACGGGCGATCGTCAACATCGATGACCCCTATGGAACTCGCATTGTCGAGCGTTGTCCGGTCCCGGTTTGGACCTATGCATTAAACGCCAAGGCGGACCTGCGCGCGGAAGCGGTGCGGCTGTCTCTTCAGGGGACAACCTTTACTGCGGCGACTCCGGTCGGGAGCTTCCCCATCGAGAGTCATCTTGTAGGTGAGCACAATGTCTACAACCTACTTGCTGCCATAGGTGTCGCGCTTCATGAAGGGGCCACCCCCTCGCAAATTCGTGAGGCCGTGGCGAGCGTCACAAACGTGCCGGGACGGTTCGAACGTGTGATCGCGGGCCAGCCGTTTACGGTGGCCGTAGATTACGCCCACACCGAAGACGCACTAGTCCGACTGCTGACGGCGGCACAAGTACTGAAAACCGGACGCATCATCACGGTCTTTGGATGCGGTGGAGACCGTGACCGAGGAAAGAGGCCGAAGATGGGAGAAGCGGCCGTGCGCTACAGCGACGTCGTGATACTAACGTCGGACAATCCCAGAACCGAGGACCCCCTCTCAATCCTGGAACAAGTAGAAATCGGGGTGAACGAGGCACTGCGCCTACGGCCACACGTTCAGTACCGAAAAGTGTCCGATCGGCGAGACGCCATCGAAGAGGCGGTGCGGGAGGCCCAGAGTGGGGATATGGTGTTGATTGCCGGTAAAGGACACGAAGATTACCAGATCATCGGCACGAAGAAGGTTCATTTCGACGATCGCGAGGTGGCACGCGACGCTATCGAACGACTCGGAGCCCGCATCTAGTCTATGGATGCAGGGGGCGGTTGGTGCGTGGAAGTATCCAGATGACACTGTTTACCGTCGAAGAATTGCGGGAAGTGATCAGCGCTAAAGTCTTGGCCAGCGATGGGGTGAGTTGGGCAAAACAACGTATCCGTGGAATCAGCCTCGATACTCGTACTCTTCAGCCTGGTGATCTCTTTCTTGCGCTGCAGGGAGATCGATTCGACGGCCATGACTTTGTGGCGATGGCGCTCTCGCGCGGGGCGGTTGGAGCGATCGTCCTCGATTCCTACGAGGTGTCGGGGATTTCCTTGAAGCGTGGTTCGAAGCGGGCCCAGCCATTTATCCTCGGTGTCCGCGATCCACTCCATGTCTATCAGCAGCTGGCTGCGTACCACCGAAGCCGATTTCACATTCCTGTCGTTGCCGTCACGGGAAGCAACGGTAAGACGACGACGAAAGAAATGGTCGCCGGTGTCATGGCCCATCGCTGGAAAATTCTCAAGACGGAAGGGAACTTGAATAACCGTGTGGGCGTCCCGCAGACACTGCTTCGCCTTAACGAGCGACACAAGGGAGCGGTCATCGAGATGGGAGTCGACAATCTCGGTCAGACCACCAGGCTGTGTGAAATAGTTCGCCCCACGATCGGGATCATTACGAACATCGGCCCCGACCACTTAGAGTTTTTTGGGACAATGGAGGTGTCAGCTCAGGCAAAGGCGGAGATGCTCGATCTGCTTCCTCCTGATGGAGTTGCAATCCTGAACGCAGATGATTCGTATTACGACTATCTTGCTGCGCGAGCTCGCTGTCGTGTGGTGTCGTTTGGTTTTTCATCAAGGGCTGACGTCCGTGCCATGGATCTGAAATCTGACGGGCGCAATGGGACGATCTTTCGTCTTCTGCTTCCAGGAACGGTGCGTCATGCCGTGGTTCATATTCGAGTGCAAGGAGACCACAACGTCACCAATGCCTTGGCGGCAGGAGCGGTCGGTTCGATTTTGGGCTTGTCCGGAGGGGTGATTGCTCAGGGACTGTCCCGTTTCCGACCTGCTGCCATGCGGTCGCAGGTGCGAGTGAGTCAGGGCGTGAAGTTGATCATCGACTGTTACAATGCCAACCCGGCCTCCATGAAAGCAGCGGTGCAGTTGCTCGCGCAAACAGGGACAAAACGAAAGAGAATTGCCGTGCTTGGCGATATGCTGGAACTTGGCCCGAATGCCGCTCAGATGCATGAGGAAGTCGGCGGATTCGTGGCACGCCACGGCATTGATCAGCTCATAGCCTGTGGCCTATTGGGGCGGAGTCTCGCCAAAGGGGCGAAGCAGGCAGGACTGGATCAAACCCATATTCTTGAAGTGCCGGATGCGCGCGCGGCGTCCGCCGCCATAAAAACCTTTGTGAAGCCGGGTGATACCGTGCTGATCAAAGCATCGCGCGGGATGAAATTAGAGCTTGTCGCTGATGCGCTTCGAGGAGCAACACATACGACAAGAAAGGCGTCCTAACGGTCGTTCAGGCTATGCTGTATATCTGGCTCTATCCATTCCATAAAGAATTTTCGTTTCTGAATGTCTTTCGGTATCAGAGCTTCCGCATCATTTATGCCGCGGTCACGGCGTTTCTGATCGCCTTCGTGCTCGCGCCGTGGGTAATTCGCAAGCTTCAAGAAATTAAGTTAGGGCAGCAGATACGTGATGACGGACCGAAGCGACATCTCGCTAAAAGTGGGACGCCCACGATGGGTGGCATCCTCATTATTTTCGCAGTCACGTTGTCCACCCTGCTCTGGGCCGATATCTCGCGTCCCCACATCTGGCTGGTTCTTGCTGCGACACTAGGGTTTTGTGCCATTGGGTTTGCGGACGACTATCTCAAATTCATCAAGTTCCAACGCTGTGAACCTCACTGATGGTCTCGACGGGCTGGCTATCGGTCCTGTGATGATTGCTGCGTTGGCGTACACCGTGGTCGCTTACGTCACCGGTCACCGATTGATGTCGGAATACCTTCTGATCCCACACATCGACGGAGCCGGAGAGTTGGCGGTCTTTACGGCGGCCATCCTGGGTTCGAGTCTCGGGTTCCTTTGGTTCAACACCTATCCGGCCTCGGTCTTTATGGGCGATGTCGGTTCGCTCCCGCTTGGGGCAGCCCTTGGGACGGTCGCGGTCATCAGCAAGCATGAGCTGTTGTTGCTCATGGTCGGCGGTGTTTTCGTGATCGAGGCCGTCTCGGTCATTTTCCAAGTTGCCTCATTCAAGTCCCGAGGGAAGCGAATATTCCTCATGGCCCCAATCCACCACCACTTTGAGATGAAAGGTTGGGAGGAGCCGAAAGTCGTTGTGCGTCTCTGGATCATCGCCATTTTGTTGGCGCTATTGAGCTTGAGCACGCTCAAGTTGAGGTAATGGAAATGGTGGGAGTGGACACCATGCAGTTGGCAGGAGCTCGCGTCACAGTCGTCGGCCTGGCACGGAGCGGCGTGGCCGCAGCCCGCCTACTCCAGGAAGTCGGCGCGGTGGTGACGCTGGCCGATCGAAAGGATCGAGGAGAGTTACTCGGTGTGCTTGAATCGCTGGATCAGGCAACGACGCGTGTCGTTCTAGGCGGGGATTATGAATCGGCTCTCAATACAGCCGAGCTCGTCGTCATTAGTCCGGGAGTCCCCTATCGGTTGGAGGCCCTTGAGCGTGTTCGTCGCCGAGGTGTGAAGGTCATCAGTGAACTGGATCTTGCATCGCGGTTTCTTTCCGCTCCAATTCTGGCCCTGACCGGTACCAATCGATGAAGGCAGGCCGCCCATGCCCGTATGACGCGTTGGTGGCGGAAGTGTCCAGCTTCCAACTGGAAACCGTGGAGCAGTTTCATCCATGGATTGCCGCGATTCTCAACGTGACGGTGGACCATCAGGATCGCTATGAGTCGATCGACGAATACATCGCGGCGAAAAACAGAATTTTTGAGAATCAAACTCCGTCCGACTATGCCCTCTTCAATCTGGATGATTCAAGGGTGGCTCCGTTGCGGCGAGGTGCGAGGGCTCGGGTGCTGGGTTTCACGAGGACTCAGTCATTGCCCCCCGATCTGGCAGGGGGAACATATCTCGATCGAGATCGCATCATGACAACTATTGGCGGTCAGACACAGGAGGTCTGTGCTCGGAGCGAGATCAAGATCATCGGCAAGCACAACGTCGAAAACGCCATGGTGGCGGCAACCTATGCGCTGTTGAGCGGATGCTCTCTCGATGTCATCCGTAAAGTCCTCAGAGAGTTTCCCGGATTGGAACATGCGTTGGAGATCGTTCGTGAGCTGCGGGGCATACGGTTCATCAACGATTCCAAGGGAACCAATGTGGATGCGACCCTCAAGGCGTTGGAAAGTATCGATCAACCGATTTGGCTGATCGCCGGGGGGCGAGACAAGGGAGGAGATTTTTCTCGGTTAGCTCCCGCCATTCGCCGGAGAGTGAAGCGGCTCATTCTGATCGGTGAAGCGGCGCCGCTGATTGCAAAGGCGGTGGAAGGCTATCAGGCGGTCGAACGGGCTGACACCTTGAGGCAGGCCATTGAGTTGGCGGCAGCGGGAGCCGGTGTCGGTGAGGTGGTGCTGCTGTCACCAGCTTGCGCCAGTTTCGATATGTTTGCGGATTACCAGGATCGAGGCCGTCAGTTTAAAGCACTCGTGCAATCGTTGCCCGCGTAGCTGACGGCGAGGCAGAGGAGAATTGATACTCACCAATGTCGCAGAGATCTGCAGGGACCCTGACGCTGCCATGGTCCACTCCAAGCCCGAAGGCCACGAAGCGGGTGACGTTCGATCATCTCTTGTTGATCGTCACCGTGACCCTGGCGCTCGTGGGTCTGGTGATGGTGTTCAGCGCAAGCGCCGTGGTGGCTGGAGAAAACAAGCGCTTTCACGACTCGTGGTACTTCCTGAAGCGACAACTGGCGTGGCTAGCATTCGGGCTGGCACTTCTCCATGTGGTGTCTCGGATCGACTATGTGTGGTGGAAGCGATTAGCGCTTCCGCTTCTTGGTCTCATCACCGTGTTGCTGGTCCTGGTGTTGATTCCGTCGGTCGGGGTGGCGGTAAAGGGGGCCAGACGATGGCTGCACCTTGGACCGATTTCAATTCAGCCGGTCGAAATGGTGAAGCTGATCACCGTGATTTATCTCGCCGCGTATCTGGCCAAAAAGGAGGATCGGCTCCAGAGTTTTCGCGATGGGCTCATGCCGGCGGTTGCAGTGGTCGGTCTCCTCAGCGGCTTGGTTCTGCTGGAACCAGATCTCGGGACCGTCGTGGTGATCGGATTGGTTACAGCGGGGATGTTATTTCTTGGCGGGGCGCGAATATCCCATCTCTTCAGGCTCGTACCGGTGGCGCTGGCCGCGATGGCGGTATTGATTTGGCTGTCGCCCTATCGCTGGAAGCGGCTTCTTGCGTTTCTCAATCCGGAGCAGGATCCGACTGGATCGGGGTTTCAGATCAATCAATCGTTGCTTGCGTTTGGCAGCGGGGGATTATTCGGAGTCGGGTTGGGCGAGGGCAAACAAAAGCTCTTTTTCCTCCCAGAAGCCCACACCGATTTTGTCTTGGCGTTGATGGGCGAGGAACTTGGATTGGTAGGTACAGGAATCATTATTCTACTCTTTGTTGTGTTCGCCATCCGCGGCTTTCAGATCGCGGCGCGCGCACAAATGCCGTTTGGTCGGTATCTCGGCATGGGGATCACGTTGCTCATTGCCGTTCAAGCGTTAATCAACGCCTCTGTGGTCACGGGACTCTTGCCGACCAAAGGACTGACATTGCCGTTCGTCAGTTATGGGGGATCTTCCTTGGTCATGAGCCTGGTGGGAGTGGGGATTTTGCTGAATATCTCGAGGGATCGACAGGCAGGGCAGGAGGAGATGAGACAACGGAGTGGGCGCGACTGGGTGCGGCGACAATGACCATTGTGATCGCCGCCGGAGGGACCGGTGGGCATCTGTATCCAGCTGTTGCATTGGCTCGGGAATTTCAGCGTCGTGACCCTTCTACGAAGATCCTTTTTGTTGGGACGACACGAGGGGTTGAATCGAAGGTCCTCGCGCATGAAGGGTTTGAACTGGCGATGATTACCGCCAAGCCGGTGATGGGAAAGGGGCTGCTGGATGTCATACGGGGAGTCCTTTCCGTGCCTGTTGGGATGTGGCAATCACTGGAACTTCTGAAGCAGCGGCAGGCTGATCTCGTGATTGGAGTGGGGGGCTACACGAGTCCGACCATGTTGGCTGCCGCTGCCTTTAAAGGAATTGCCCGGGTGATTCTGGAGCCAAATGCCTATCCCGGATTGGCCAACAAAGTCGTCGCTCCCTTTGCGCAGCGGATTTTTTTGGCATTTGAGTCGGCCGGGACTTCCTTTGACCGACGGAAGGTGCGCGTCGTCGGGACACCGATTCGACAGGAGTTTTTGGTGCAACTAGACAACAACGCGTCAACCAAGCAGGATGGCCAGCACCTACTGATTTTTGGTGGGAGCCAGGGGGCCAGGGCCATCAACAGCGCGGTATTGGAAGGATTACCCCTGCTGAGCCAACGGTTTCCAGGCCTGACCATCACGCATCAGACGGGCGAGGGGGATTACGAGCGAGTCAGTGAAACGTACCGAACATTGGGCATCCAAGCCAAGATTGTCCCGTTTCTCTACGATATGCCGGCTGTTCTTCGGGCAGCCGATCTGGTGGTGGCTCGTGCTGGCGCGATGACCATTGCCGAACTGACGGCCTGCGGAAAAGCTGCGATTCTGATTCCGTTGCCGACGGCGATCTATGATCACCAGATGAAGAATGCGCGGGCGATGGAGGCAGCGGGAGGGGCCATTGTTTTTCCGCAAGCCGATCTCACTGGAGTAAAACTGAGTGAGATGATCGACGCTGTCTTGTCGGATCCGCAACGGCTGAGGACGATGCAACGGAAGAGTGTGGAGATGAGACGAATCGATGCCGGCGAAGTGATCGTCGGTGAATGTTACACGCTCATGGGAGTGACACATGACATCAACCGATCTACTAGAGCGACCGGAGGTTAGTGTTGTTGGTGAACAAGGGATTCGATCACAGACTTCAGCGGCACGACAAAGGCAGGCTCGCATGACACTTTTTCGAAAAATACAGCAGATTCATCTCGTCGGAATCGGCGGGGCCGGTATGAGCGGCATCGCAGAAGTGCTGCTCACGATGGGATATAAGGTGACCGGTTCAGATCTGAACGTTTCGGAGACGACGAGGCGACTGGAAGAACTCGGTGGGAAAGTGTTCATTGGGCATCAGGAGTCCAATGTGGGAGAGGCGCAAGTCGTGGTCATTTCCTCCGCCGTGGCGGCGAGTAACCCGGAAGTTGTGGCGGCGAAGAGCAAGCAGATTCCAGTCATTCCAAGGGCGGAGATGTTGGCGGAGCTGATGCGTCTGAAGTTTGGGGTAGCCATCGCCGGTGCCCATGGAAAGACCACGACGACATCGATGGTCGCAAACGTGTTAGCGCAAGGCGGCCTCGACCCCACAATGGTGATTGGAGGCAAGGTCAATGCCTTGGGCAGCCATGCACGGCTTGGACGAGGTGACTTGCTTGTGGCGGAAGCAGACGAAAGTGATGGATCATTTCTTCGTCTCTCTCCGACCATCGTGGCGGTGACCAATCTGGACCGTGAGCACCTTGATCATTACGGGTCGATGGAACGCATCAACGAACCTGAAGCAATGGAGTGCCGAGTTCCGGGCGCATTTCCGTGGGAAGAATCTTGGTCCCTTTCGCTTAGCTGTGCCGGGGATCCACAACGTTTCCAATGCGCTGGTGGCCATTGCCATCGGGATCGAGCTAGAGATTCCTGTAGACCTCATTCGCAAAGGGTTGGCGGCCTTTACGGGAGTCGAACGGCGGTTTCATTTGCGAGGCGAAGCCGGCGGCATTATGGTTGTCGACGACTATGGCCACCATCCCACTGAGGTGAAAGCAACTCTTGCGGCTGCCAAGCAGGGGGAGCGGCCCTCGCCGAAACGATCAAGTCGGCAGGGCATCCATCTGTGACCTTCCTCGAGCGCAAAGAAACGCTACCGGATCAGGTACTGCCTCATCTCAGACCGGGCGATCTCGTTCTTACGTTGGGGGCGGGTGATATCTGGAAGGCTGGAACCGGGATTCTAGCACGGCTTGAGTCTGCTTGATGGCCCATGACGCATCGATGCACACAGATGGAGCGAAGGGACGGCCAATGCGGGTACGGCGCAGACTGGAGTCTGCCGTGGCCGGCGTTCGAGGAGTGGTTCGCTTCCATGCACCGCTTAAAGAGTACACGTCGTTCCACATCGGTGGTCCAGCCGATGTATTGGTGGAACCAGTTGACGTGGAGGATGTCGTCCAGCTCACCAGACAGACGCACGAGCAAAAACTTCCGATCTTTGTATTGGGTGGCACCAATCTCCTTGTTCGGGATAAAGGCATTCGAGGTGTGGTGGTGAGTTTGGGGAAATTGCGCGCGATCAAAGAAGAACCAGGATCCGTGTTGTATGCCGAAGGAGGTGTCGGTATGCCGACGCTGATCGGCCGTGCCATCCGCCGGTCCTTGGCGGGGTTGGAGTGGGCGGCCGGTATCCCTGGCACTGTCGCAGGCTGTGTCGTGATGAACGCAGGGACCAGACTCGGCGAGATGAAAGACTCAGTGAAAGCCGTCCGGATTGTGTCGCCGAACGGCGCACTGATGGACTGTCCCGCAAAGGCGATTGAATTTGGGTATCGCCGGGCGACATTACCGCCGGGTGTTGTGGTGGGAGTATGGCTGCAACTGAAGCCGGGAGTGCGGACGGATATCGAAAAGGTCGTGAAAGACTATCTCCACTACCGCCGTGATACGCAACCGCTTACGCTACCGAGCGCCGGCTGTGTGTTCAAGAATCCGCTGAACGATTCGGCAGGGCGAGTTGTTGAAGCGGCAGGGTTCAAGGGGACATCGGTCGGTGATGCACAGGTTTCGATGAAGCATGCCAATTTTATTGTGAATCAAGGGCAGGCCAGCGCCTCTGACGTCCTCTCGCTTATCAAGAAGATACGTACGGGAATTGTGCGAAAGACGGGGATCAAATTGGAGCTGGAGTTGAAAGTCGTGGGTGAAGTGTAGCGAAGGGAGTCGTTGTGACGATGGGTCGTCTGACAAATGCCCGGATCGGCGTGCTCATGGGAGGACGCTCTTCAGAGCGGGAGATTTCACTCAAGACCGGTCGGGCTGTTCATCAGGCCCTGATTCGTCGAGGATACGATGTGGTGGCCATCGATGTCACCGATCGTCTGCATCGAGATTTGGAGGATCAGAAAGTCGCCATTGCGTTTCTCTCGTTGCACGGACCCGGCGGTGAAGACGGAACCATCCAGGGATTTCTCGAGACGGTGGGAATTCCCTATACCGGGTCCGGTGTACGAGCGAGTGCCGTAGGCATGCACAAGGCGGCCACGAAAATGCTATTGGCCGCACATGGTGTCCCCCTACCGGCCGGAACCGTTGTGCGCGAAAGTGATGGGTCGTCATTGGCGAAGGTTCTGAGGCAGACCAAACTGAAATTGCCGATTGTCGTCAAGCCGGTTTCGCAGGGTTCTACGATCGGGGTGACGATTGTGCGTCGCCGCACCCAATGGAAGGAGGCGCTCGCCCTTGCGCATCGGTATGATCCAGAGGCGATGGTGGAGAGTTATATTCCCGGACATGAAGCTGCCGTTTCCCTCCTGGGAACAACGGCAGAAGGACCCACCGTGCTCCCTGCCATTGAAATCGTGGCGCCTGAGGGCTTTTACGACTTCTCGGCCAAGTATCAGAAGGGCAAGACTCAGTATCTCTGTCCCGCTCCGTTTCCTCCCAAGGTGATGCGCCACATCAGTGAATTAGCGAGGCGAACCTACGAGGCGTTGGAGTGCGAGGGGGCTGCTCGCGTGGATTTTCGGATCACTCCGAGAGGTCGGCCCTATGTCTTGGAGATCAATACGGTTCCCGGCATGACGGAGACTAGTCTTCTGCCCATGGCCGCAGCTCAAGTTGGAATTGCGTACGATGTCTTAGTCGAACGGATTTTGCAGTCGGCCCTCGATCGTGCGAATCGCCTTGCGCAGGGAGTGCCGAAGGAGTGAGTGTGATGCGATTCTTGAGAAGAAAACGGCGACCTTCTCCCGTGGAGCCACGAAAAAATCAGTGGAAGGATCCGCAAGGAGAGAGAGCGGGGAGGGAAGCCCACCTGGGGAAAACAGCCAGACGAAAGGCCCTTACTCGATGGACAGGCGTGGTGCTCGGTACGGTGCTCGTGGCAGGGGGCATCATGATGAGTGTGAAATATGCTGGCCCTGCCCTCCAAGCATTACTGGAGATTAAGACCATTACGGTCGAAGGAAGCCACCACATCGATAGGCAGAACGTGCTCGATCTTGCGAAGGTGAAATCCGGCACTGGACTCCACCATATTGTCACGAGAGTTATTAAGGAGCAGGTGGAATCTCATCCGTGGGTCAAAGAAGCCGAAGTGACCCGCGTTCCGTTTCATGAGTTACGCATCTCCCTGGTTGAGCGAAAACCAGCTGCGGTCATCCGTGCCGACTCCCAGAACTTTCTGACTGATGCGGAGGGGCATGTGCTGACCAGGCTCGGTCAGACCGATGATGATGCGTTGCCTCTTGTGACGGGAATCGATTCCAAAGGTTTACTGGAAGAGACTGCGTCGGTAAGGCAGGTCATTGCGTCGGGCATTGAGCTTGCACATTTGGTCGGACAAACCTTCGAAGGTCGGCTACAAGTAAACGCCGAAAACCCGTCAAACCTCATCGCGCTTGTACAGGGAGTGCGATTTCAGTTCGGGGAGGCAACGGTTGGAGAGCAGTGGGAACGGTTCCAACGCGTCAAACCGACACTCAAGACCCTGAACTTTGACGGTCGCGGGCGTGGAGCGAACGAAGTGGATCTCCGGTACGACAATCGGATTGTTGTACGGGAAGGAGGGTGATCGCGGTGCCGAAACGGGATCAAATTCTGGTCGGCCTCGACATCGGAACCACGAAGATCTGTGCGATCGTGGCGGAGATGACGGATGCTGGAGGGATCAGTATTATCGGCGTCGGATCGAGTCCTTCCCTTGGCCTACGTAAGGGAGTCGTCGTTAATATCGAAAGCACCGTCGAATCCATCAAGAAAGCAGTCGAAGAGGCGGAGTTGATGGCGGCCGTTCAGATCAACTCGGTCTACACCGGCATCGCGGGTAGCCACATTTCCGCTGAAAACTGCAAGGGCGTCGTGGCGCTGAAACGAGCTGAGGTGACTCGCGAAGATATCCAGCGGGCCATTGAAAGCGCTCGTACTCTCGCTGTCATTCCCCACGAACGCAGGATCCTTCACGTGCTACCGCGAGAGTTCGCGCCGTGACATCTGCGCAGAATATTGTGAAGTGCGTGAATCGAGCCGGACTCGATGTCGTGGACATTATTCTGCAGCCGCTCGCCTCCAGTGAAGCCGTATTGGGCCAAGAAGAGCGTGACTTGGGTGTGGTAATGGTGGACTTAGGAGGCGGAACAACGGACCTGGCTATTTTCCTGGATGGCAGCATTCGTCACTCAGCGGTCCTTCCCATCGGCGGCCAAAACTTGACAAAGGATTTGGCCTTCGTCCTCCACACTTCCCAGACTGAGGCTGAGAAGATCAAAACGCAGTACGGTGTTGCGCGGACCGAGTTGCTGACAGGGCATCAGATCATCGAAGTACCGTCTGTCGGAGATCGGCCAGCTCGAACATTTTCCAGACGGGCTATTGCCGAGATTTTGGAGCCGCGCGTTGAGGAGATGTTTGAGCTCGTCCGGAGAGAAATTGCACGTGCCGGCTATGAAGGGATATTGGGGGCCGGTGTCGTGATCACCGGAGGCACATCGTTATTAGAGGGCATGCCCGACGCCGCGGAGAAGGTCTTGAACTTGCCGGCACGCCGGGGCATACCTTCCGGTGTCGGAGGGTTACGAGAAACTGTCGGCCATCCCAGTCATTCGACCGGGGTCGGTCTTTTGTTACACGCCCGGCGACATGTCGGTGAATTAGAAACGGCCGGGCTGCGCAATGGAGGGCCCTGGGCAAAAATGCGTGGGTGGACGAAGTGGGTGTCGGAGGTCTTTTAACCTTTAGAACCCTTGCGGGCGGCAGGCAGGTCGTCGTGCGAGGCGCGGTGAGGAGGTGCCCCAATGTTCTCATTTCAGGAAGATATGCTGTCACCGGTCCGCATCAAGGTGATCGGAATTGGTGGTGCCGGGTGCAACGCGATCAACACGATGATCACCTCCGGACTTGCACGCGTCGATTTTATCGCCGGGAACACCGATCTTCAGGCGCTTGATCGGTCGTTGGCACCGTATAAGATCCAGCTTGGGCCGGAACGCACCAGAGGGTTGGGTGCGGGGGCAAAGCCGGAGATCGGTCGAGATGCCGCGCTTGAAAGTAAAGAGCATATTAGAGAATGTCTCGAAGGGGCCGATATGGTCTTTGTCACGGCCGGGATGGGGGGAGGAACCGGCACAGGAGCCGCCCCCATTGTGGCCAGCATTGCCCGAGAAATGGGCATTCTTACGGTAGGCGTCGTTACAAAACCGTTTCAGTATGAAGGCCAACGGCGACACAAGCATGCGGAAGAAGGAATCCGGGATTTGCGTCGGCATGTCGATACCTTGCTCGTGATTCCGAACCAGCGGCTGCTGGGGATTGTCGATAAATCAACCCCGCTTCTCGAGGCATTCAAAGTTGCGGATGATGTATTGCGCCAAGCGATCCAGGGTATTGCCGACGTCATTACGACCACAGGACACGTGAACGTCGATTTCGCCGATGTTCGGACCGTGATGTCGCACACAGGACGAGCCGTCATGGGTATGGGCGTTTCCTATGGGCCGAACCGAGCCATCGAGGCGGCGCAAAAGGCTATGTGCAGTCCTCTCCTGGAAGAAGGAAGTGTCGAGGGGGCTCGTGGTGTTCTTCTGAACATTACGGGAGGCCCCAGCATGTCGTTGCACGAGATCGAAGAAGCCGCCTCCATTATCCAACAGACGGCAGATCCCGAAGCCAACATCATTGTCGGTCAAGTCATCAACCCGGACATGGGCGAGGAACTTATCATTACGGTGATCGCGACCGGGTTTGAACGCGAAGAGGACACAGCGGCCGTCGCAATTGGAGCTGATAGGGGAGCAAGTCGACCGGCCAAACCCGTCCCCTCAGCGTTAGCCGGTATGGGTGCTTCACTAGCGGGAGATCGACCGATAAAAGACCTCGATCGCCCCACCTTTTTGAGAAGAATGAACGATGTGCGAGAGTCTATGGACCGAGCGGTGTTGACCGCTGAAGATGAATGGGATGTGCCGACCTTTCTTCGCAAACAAACAGACTGATCGCGTGCCGATCTTCACGTGATGAGGCAGGGAATGTGATTATGGCAAGCTCATCGGTTATTACCGTGCCGGCGTTTGCGGATGCCGGGACTCAGGTCCGACATTTTTTCGGGACCCGTCGGCATGCCATGGGTCTTGGCCTTGAAGTGGGGATTCCGCGGAGGGGGATAGCAGGATCGGCATCGTCTTCATGGATGCTCTCAGTGAAGCAAGTCCATGGGACGGAGGCGTTGGTGGTGGACCGTGTCCTAGCCACGACGGACCGATTTGTGGGAGGTTGGGATGCCTTGGTTACCGATCAACCCGGCATTATGGTGGCGGTACGGACGGCAGATTGTGTCCCGATTCTCATGCATGATCCTAAACGTCGGGTTGTGGCCGCAGTCCATGCCGGCTGGCGAGGAGCGGTTGCCGGGATTGTTCCCAAAACGTTGGCCTTATTGGAGTCTCGCTTTGGATCGCGTCTAGAGCATGTACGGATCAGTATCGGTCCATCTGCTGGGGTTTGCTGCTATGAAGTGGATGAGCCGGTTCTTGACCGTCTATATAAGGGATTTCCAGATTGGAAGAAGGTGGTTCGAATGAAGGGAGAAGGAAGAGCGCATCTTGATTTGAAAGCACTCGTCAAAGAACAGGCGCAGGCCATCGGGATGCCTCCGAAGTCCATCACCACAGTCAATGTCTGTACGATTTGCCACAAAGACCTCTTTTTTTCCTATCGGCGGGAGGGGAAGGTCAACGGGACCATGGTCAGTGCCATTGGGTTACCGGTGAAGCGAGAGTAAGTGAGCCTCTGCCAATTCTGAGACGCTTCCTTTAGAATAAGAACGGTTCGCTGAATGAGCGGCCGCGACTCGTGCGAGGGGACCATGGAACCGCTTATCACGGAAACGATCGCGAAACGTGTTCAATCGATTCTGACGAAGATTCGGTTGGCGGAGGAAAAATCCAGACGTCCTACCGGTACGGTGCGGCTCGTGGCCGCGACGAAGACCGT
>JACRQB010000062.1 GCA_016222925.1 Nitrospirota bacterium
CTCTTCTACTTGCCGCGCACAAGTTTTCACTTGCCGAGCCTAGCGGGCAGTACAAGGGAGCCTTATTCTTTCTCCTGATGGGCATCCAGCTGCTGATTGTTGGGGCGCTCGTGCATGATCATCAAGAAGAACGTGCCAGAAGGTCACAGACGTCCGTAGATAAGGAAGACCACAAAGAAGCTGAGCCGAGTGCGACGAATGCCTCCGAGGAATAGAGGACGAAGTCTTGAAGGACAGCGAGCGCGCGGCGGTTCTTGGTCTTGCCCGCAGAGAATAGATGGGAACGGCAATGTGCTCCGTTGTGTGTATGTGGATGAGGGGCAGCGCGGGAGGACGAGTGAGCCTACAACAGTCATGATGGAATCGCGATGCAGGAAAAGGCTATGGCGCCAAATAAGTCAATAGTCATGCTTGACCCTATTGCCACAGCCAGAGATTGGACGTGACCCTGGGAGAGTATGTGAGTGTCTTGCAAGAGGCGAGACCTCCGGGAAGCAAAGCGCTCTGAGACTCGCTATATATCCAGCAGGATATTGAAAAAGTCTTCCGGCGTCTCTCTCAATACACAATGGCCGGGCAGTTGTCTTTGACGATCAACAGCAGGCGTTTCAGTCGTAACGGCTTGTCGGGATCATGCGTATAGTGGGCGGGATCTTCCGGCAGTGAGATTTAAGGGCTCAGATACCTTTGTGCAATACACGCACATACCAGCACGCTAGTCGCATTCGTCCCTCACATTGAGTTTATCGACCACAGCCTTCAGCGCCGATGTCGAACTTCCCTCAGGGTAAGGAATGAGATCCATCCTACACGAGTCTTGCACCGTCAACACTGCTCCCTTATTCAGTAAGACTTGTACAATTTCAAAGTGGCCTCCCTCTGCGGCGGTGATTAGCGCTTCTGAACCTTGCGTCTTCACCTCTGCGCCGCGTTCCAGTAACGTTTTTACGAGAACGCTATCGCCGGAGGATGCAGCAGCAGTGAGAGCGGTGTGTCCTCGATTGTCCTTCGCATTGACGTTCGCCCCATATTTCAATAACGGGCGGTAGACGGCGTCATCAGCTTTCTCAGCGGCCAGGATCAAGGCCGTGGCGCCGCGTTCATTCGTCGCGTTCACATCTGCGCCTCTGTCGAGGAGAAGTTCCACCAAGAGGAAACGCCCATGCTCTGCAGCCGTTGTTAATGCTGTCGTGCCGTAGGTTGCCTTGTGATTGACATCGGCTCCTTTGTCCAATAGAGCTTGCACAATGGTGTCGTGCCCCTTCCACACAGCGGAGATCAGCGCAGTACTACCGGAACTGTCTGTTGCATTAACATCGGCGCCATGATCGAGCAAAGCTTGGACAATGGCCACGTGCCCCATCACGGCAGCGCTCTGCAAGACCGGCTGTTCAAAGCCCCCTCGTACATTCGCTTCAGCGCCTTTGTCCAGCAGGGCTTGGACGGTTGCAGTGTGACCCCGTATGGTTGCCTCTCCCAACGCTGTCCTCCCATCAGCCATCTTAATGCTCGGATCAGCACCCTTAGCCAGTAACGCCTGGACAATGGTGGTATGGCCATTAGAGGCCGCATCCATCAGAGCCGTCGAACCATCAAGAGCTCTTGCATTCACCTCAGCCCCTTTAGCGAGCAGGGCTTGGACAGTGGCGGCGTCGCCGTTCAAGGCTGCCTCCATCAAGTCGGTCCAGTTATGTCTGCCTGGAGTCATCCGCCCGAGCCCAGCGTTTACGTGATATGAAGCGGTCGAGTTACCTTGCAATGCCGCCACAGCGGATTCGGTTGAGGGAGTACTATGCGAAGGCGGCCCCACTTCTTCACTGGCCTGATCTATTGTCCTGCTGACCTGGGTTGTCGAAACCTCTGCGACGGCGTCCGCACTCTTCTCAGGAGTTTGAGATCGCCATAGGACTGCTCCAAGAAGCAGCACACAAGTCAGGGCCACAAGCCACTGCGCAGAAGTCTTGATCATTCCGTTTTCATCTGTTGAAAGGAAACACGAAAGGGTGATCTGCCCCTTGTAGTTGTACCAGCCTCAATGTGAGTCAGGTGCACTATGGCCTGACGGCTTCCGGTGTCGGTGGTCGATAGCCCAGCACACTGTGAGGTGGAATCCGGTTATAGGCCTGCTGCCAGCGCTCCACGAGCACCTTCACCTCCCAAAGTGTATCAAACAATTCCCGACCCGACGGTTTATTCCGCAGGTTTGTTCGGTGATACTGAGTAAGCGGAAGAACTGTAAGGGAGCGGATGCCCTTGTTTTGACGTACAGCTTGGAGTCCTGGGGCATCAATTGGCGGGTTTAGCGGTCTGTCGATGACCCGAGAACCGCGCGACTCTCTCAATAC
The DNA here is from genome assembly GCA_016222925.1 of Nitrospirota bacterium. Lineage (GTDB taxonomy): Bacteria > Nitrospirota > Nitrospiria > Nitrospirales > Nitrospiraceae > Nitrospira_D. The sequence continues at coordinate 2,346 of JACRQB010000062.1, forward strand.
GCAATGCCCGGACGTTTGCCCTTGACGATCAACATCAGTCGTTTGAGTTGTAACGGTTTGTCGGGATCGCGCGTGTAGTGGCTGGGATCTTCTGAGATCTCGATCTCGCTGAGCGGGATCGACAGTTTCTGCCGCATATGCGGTACGGGGGTTTCCAACTCTAGATCCACGAGCCGCTCACTGCAGCCAGCCACGACCGTGTTGATATCGCCTTGGTTGTCAAACTGCACGGTGACCCGTTCCTCGGGGTTGATCCACGGCATAATGAGGGCCAGCTTGTCTGCACGACTCATGTCAGATTGATTGTCCATGATGTTTCAAGCATACCCTTATTTTCTCCAACTATGTCACTCGGGTATTCCCGTGGGGTTAATTCGGTGAGACACCCAATCCTCCCATCAGCGGCATCAAGCTTTCTTCCCCCGGTCCCTTCCCCTGCCTCGATGCGTCGCTGATTTCGTCGAAGAGCTGACTGGCCTCGGGGCTCAGCTGTTTTAACTTTTCCCCAAGCTGTCCGGACGTCAAGCGGTTGGCCACTCTCAAGTTGGGCATAGGCTGGCATAGTCAACGAAAGCGAAAACCCGCAGAGAACGATCATCAGTTTTCCGGTCAAACCCATAATAGTCTCCTCTGTGTTGGCCCTCTGAATCAAGCCTCAGATCAACTCGATTCCCTGCAGGATGCCTGCCAGCTTCGGTGGAAGGAGAAAAGATGTTATCGCGCAAAGTAGAGGAGGAAGAACTTCACATTCTCAGGCAGCACTGACTTCTATGTATTGAGAAAATGGAGAACTTCGTTGCCCACTTGTCTATGTCTGACATTCGCGATCATCTGAAGTTAGCAGATGGATGGGAGCCCTGATGTTTGGATGTGTGGAGGAGAGGGAATGGACGAAACAGTGTGCGGGATTGTTCAAAAATGGGACTTGGTGGCGATTGGTCAGTAATTGGATTCGAGGCTGGTCGGGGTCTTATTGAGGACGGTTGCGGCAGCTTGCGACAGAGCTGCGTCGTGATGGTGGTCGGGAGAATAGATTCGGAACTGGATGAGTCTCGTAGGCAGCAGGTCTAAGCACTCTTCCAGCGGCTCGGTTGAAACCTGACCCGTCCCGGGATCGTACACATAGAGGGGATTACCTCGGTGGTCTTTGGGGTCCGGTCGTGGATCCAACAGGGCCATGTCCACGCGAAACGGCAGCCGCCTCAAGCCGGACGGCAGCTCTTTCGCAATCTGCTGCTCAAAATGCCTATGGCTGGGAAACGCCATGCCGCGTTCCTGTCCTTTTTCTTTCAACGTCGTGCTGTAGGCCATTTTCCATTTGATGTCTCGGCCCAAGATCCGTGCCCACTCCTGTCCCAACTGTCGGCGGGCTTTGTGGCGGGACTGTGCCCATCCTCGGACTTCCTCCAACAGCGACCAATCGGTCAGGGTGCGATACCGATCCATATTCTTACGCGGATCCTTGGGGCAGAGCAGCTGCATCGTTTGGCCGAAGATGTCCCGCAGATGGATGTCGATTGCTCTGGTGGTGCGATGGAAGTAGACGTTGGAGTAGAGGTACATCCTGGTGTTCAGGAACATTTGGAGGGACGGAAGTCCTGTCTTGTGAATGGTGAATCCTTTTTCTGTCACGATCGTGTAATGAATCAATCGTGTCAGATCAACCGGGCCGACCGCCACGCCGCACATATACGAGTCCCTCAAGACATAGTCCAGATTGTCTCCCGTGTAACTTCCTGAGATCACGGGCTGGAGCATGTTTAACCATCGAGGGAGGCGGGAATTATCCTTGCCTTTTTCCTTGAGGATCAGATGAGCGATTTGGTCGGGATTCAGTTCTTCTCCTTTCGCGAAGGGGCCGGATGGGCTTCGGCGGATTTTCTTGATGAGGGGGGCTAAATGTTCTCGGATGATGATCTGGCCAAGCCGCTCATGGGTGAGGCCATGAGCATGGAGAAAATTGTCGTCGAAGAAATGGCAAAACGGCCCGTGCCCGATGTCGTGGACCAAGGCCGTAACACGGAGGAACTCTTCAACGAAATTGGGAGAGGGCACATCCTTCACGACTTTCTTGAGAAACGGGTACAGGTGCCGAGCAAACCGTCCCGCGACGTGCATCGTCCCGAGCGAATGCACGAACCGGGTATGTTCCGCGGAGGGATAGACCCAGCGAGCACTCTGCAGCTGGTAGATGTATCGCAGCCGCTGGACCCAGGGGGAGTCGATCAGGTCTTTCTCGGTGTGCTCATGCGGATCAGGATGCGCATAGGGGACGGTGAAGGTGACGTACTTGTGAATGGGGTCAGCGATGAGCGCCGAGCCATCATAGGGAGCGTTCGGTCGGTCTGCTGGTTCCATAGTCAGTGGGTATCTTAGCCCACTTGGTCGGAGGGCGGCAACGGCTCGGTCGTGGGGCTGGTAGGCGCGGAGCGATGTTTTTGGAAAAATAAGTAGGCGGCGGGATAGGACAAGAGGGCTCCGAGCACACTGAGAACAAGTCCTCCGAGCACAAAGGGAGCAGCGTAGGGAAGGACTTGTTGGTAGATGCCGCCGAAACTCATATCCTGCCAGTCGAAGCTCGGTTGATCCGTACGTCCGAGCAAGAGGGCGCCGGTCCAGTAGGTTGCGCCTAAGATCGGAATGACGGTCCAGGGATTATTGACCAAGGCACCGGCAAGCAAGGCCAAGAAGTTGAGACCGAATAGCCAGGTGCACAGTACTACCATCGCCGTGTGCAGGCCATAGGCGGGGGAGAACGCGATGAAGACGCCCAGCGCAAAGGCCAACGCAGTGCGTTGCGGTGACTCCTGTAAATGAAGGACTTGGCGCAAGAGTGCCCGAAATGATCGGGCCCGTTGAGCAGAGGGCTGGTGGTTTGTGTTACCCATCAACGGAAATGCTCGTAACTTGTGACCGGCAGAGGTTGCGTCCGACCGTCAGTCATCATCTGAATCCCGAACCGCTGCGGACGAATCGTTCCGATAGGGGTGATGCGATAGCCGCGTGTTCGCGCTTGCCGCTCAACCTTCTTGCAGTCGCGTGGCGACGTGGTGAACAGCAACTCATAGTCTTCGCCTCCAGTGAGTGCGAGTCGAATCGGCGACACTCCGATCGCCTGGGCATAGGCTCGGCAGGCCGGTGAGATCGGAATCTTGTCGAGTTCCACCTCTGCCCCGACTCGACTTGCTTCACACAGATGCCGAAGATCTCCGGAGAGGCCGTCGGACAGATCGATGGCAGCGGAGGCAAGTCGTTTCTCGTTGAGCCACTGGCCTTCGGCGACCCTCGCGGTAGGGCGGAAATGGCGGTGGAGAAGAAACGCTCGATGAGTGCGCGAGAGCTCGGACTTCCTTTTTCTTGAGGGGCCTGAGCCTGTGTTCCCCATCAAGAGCGTAAGGCCTGCTAGGGAGTCTCCTAGCGTGCCCGAAACGTAAATGCAATCTCCTACTTTGGCGCCCTGTCGAAACAGTGCCCGGCGGCTGCTTGTCGCGCCGACCAGGGTGATGCTGAGAAAGAGTCCCGCCTTGGACGCCGAGGTATCCCCACCGACAAGTGTCACGTCATGCAGGCGGCAAGCTTTCATCAAGCCGGTGTAGAGCTCATGAATGTGCGACCGCGTCCATGTTTTTGGGATGGCGAGCGAGATGAGCAGATAGCGGGGGACGGCTCCCATGGCGGCGATATCGCTGAGGTTGGCCATGGCTGCCCGGTATCCGACGGACTCAGGGGTCGCGAACTTCATGTCAAAGTGAATGCCTTCGGCAAGCAAGTCCGTTGTGAGGTGCCACCACGTCGGCGAGGAGGTTGCAATCACGGCGGCGTCGTCGCCGATGCCTTGAATGAGCCCTGGTGTGCGACGGGCAAACCGACGCTTGAGCGTTCGGATGAGTGCAAATTCTTGAATGGGGGGGCTGGCCTGACGGCGGGCCACGGTACGATCCTTTATGACCGCGCCGGTGCTCGGTGTGCCATCACCGTGGTAGGGAGTTCGTGAGGCCGTCGACCTTTACCGGATCGCAGGGGGGGGATACGCGATGGCGCCGGAGGTGTCGAAGGCTTCCGAGAGGCCGGCGAAGCCTTGGCTGGTCGGCGGAGGGCGATCTTCATGACGTCGTCCATGGTTTCGACGAACGCCAAGTGAATGCCTTTGAGGAGATGCTTGGGGATTTCCTCCAGATCCTTCTTATTTCGACGCGGAAGGATGACGGTGGTGAGTTTTGCCCGTTTTGCCGCCAAAATCTTTTCCTTGAGTCCTCCGATTGGAAGGACGCGACCGCGCAGGGTGATTTCTCCAGTCATGGCCAAATCTCGCCTCGCAGGAGTACCGGAAAATGCCGAGGCGATAGCCGTGGCCATCGTGATGCCGGCGGAGGGACCGTCCTTGGGGATGGCTCCGGCCGGCACATGGATATGCAAGTCTTGTTTGCTGAACATGTCAGGGTTGAGGTTCAACGTTTTTTCCCGTGAACGGACATAGCTGAGCGCCGCTTGAGCGGACTCCTTCATCACATCTCCCAGATGGCCGGTGAGGGTCAATTGGCCTTTCCCCTTCATTACCGTCGCCTCGATGTAGAGCACATCGCCGCCCGCTTCCGTCCAGGCCAAGCCGGTTGCCACGCCGATTTCGTCTTTTTCGAGCTCTGCTTCCGGCACATACTTCGACACACCAAGATATTTATTGAGATTCGATGGATCGATGGGAAATCCAAGGTCTTTGCCTTCGGCGACTTTCTTCGCGACCTTGCGCATTACGTTGGCAATCTCGCGTTCAAGATTCCGCACGCCTGCTTCGCGGGTGTAATGCGAGATGATCTGTCGAATGGTCGGCTCCGTCAGACGGACATGTTTGTTCGTAATCCCGTGCTCTTCGAGTTGACGGGGAATCAGGTATTTCTGAGCGATGCCGAGTTTTTCTTCTTCGGTATACCCGGGGATTTCGATGACCTCCATGCGATCACGCAACGCGGGAAGGATCGGATCGATCAAATTTGCCGTGGTGATGAACATCACTTCGGTCAGGTCGAATGGCGCTCCGAGATAGTGGTCGGTAAACGTATTGTTCTGTTCCGGGTCGAGCACCTCCAGCAAGGCTGCCGAGGGATCCCCTCGAAAATCCATCCCGACCTTGTCGACCTCGTCGAGCATGAACACCGGATTACTTGTTCCTGCCTGTTTCAGGCCCTGAATGATGCGCCCGGGTAATGCGCCGACATAGGTGCGCCGGTGGCCTCGGATTTCGGCCTCATCTCGGACGCCGCCCAAGCTGATACGGACAAACTCACGTCCCAATGCGCGGGCGATCGATTTCCCCAGCGAGGTTTTCCCGACTCCTGGTGGGCCGACGAAGCAGAGAATCGGGCCCTTCATCTTCTCTTTCAGCTTTCGGACGGCCAGATACTCCAGGATTCGCTCTTTGACCTTTTCGAGGTCGTAATGGTCGTCGTTCAAAACCTTCGCGGCCGCTTTCAGATCGAGGCTATCCTTCGAGCGCTTGGACCACGGCAATTCGACCATCCATTCCAAATAGGTTCGCACTGTCGCAGATTCGGCGGTATCCGGATGCATTTTCTCGAGACGCTTGAGCTGCTTTTCGGTCTCCTTCAAGACCTTCTCCGGCATCTTTGCGTCTTTGATGCGTTTGCGGAATTCCGTGATTTCTTCAGCCCGCTCATCGAGTTCGCCCAACTCCTTCTGAATGGCTTTCAGTTGTTCACGCAGGAAATACTCTCGCTGGGTCTTGTCCATCTCCCCTTTGGCTTGCGCCTGGATCTTTTGCTGCATGGAGAGGACTTCGATTTCCTTTCCGAGAATGTCGCTCACTTGGCGAAGGCGTTGAATTGGATCGGAGATTTCCAAAACGGCCTGGGTGGCATCGACCTTGAGGCCGAGATTCGAAGCGACCATGTCGGCCAATCGGCCTGGTTCTTCGAGGTTTTCGATGACGACCATGACATCGGGGATCAGGATTTTCCCCAAACTCACGATCCGTTCGATCTGCTCCTTCACGGTTCGCATGACGGCTTCCGCCTCAAGGGGCGTGGCCGCCGGTTTCGTATCAGCGAGCTTGTCGATTCGAACGGAGTAGTAGGGGTCGGTCTGAATGTATTTCGTGATCTTGGCTTTGGCGATGCCCTGTACCAAAATCTTGATGCGCTCGTCCGGCAGCTTCAGCATCCGCATGATGATGCCGACGGTGCCGATGGTGTGGATGTCTTTCTGCTCTGGATTTTCGACGTCGAGCGCTTTTTGAGTCGCGAGGAAGATCATCCGATTGCCGGCAAGGGCCGCTTCGATGGCCTTAATCGACATGTCGCGTCCGACGAACAGGGGAAGCACCATATACGGAAAGACGACGAGATCTCGGACGGGCAACAGCGGGAGTTGATTGGGCACTTCAATGTTTTGGGGAGACTGAATTTCTTGTTCGTTTGAGTCTGTCATGTGCCTGCCTGTTCTTTATCTATGGAGGTGGCGGGTTCGACGAATCAGGGTCTGATTTGCACTCATCACGCGCCTGAGCAACATGCGCTCTCACCTTAGCAGTCCCAGTGTTCCATTCCGATGGAAGCGCGCACCAGGTTCGACAATCCATCCGAACGATCACGCCGGATACAGAATGGTCGTTGCTGGGAGTCTCGCGACTGAGTCATCACCACGACCGATGGGATCATGCCCGACGATTATTCGAAGCGGTGTGCATTTTGGTCGAAAGGTAGTCGCGGAATTCTGCTCCCAATGCCGGGCTCTTCAACGCAAACTCAACGGTGGCGATTAAAAAGCCCAGCTTGTCTCCGGCATCATGGCGCTGTCCCTCTACCTCGAGCGCATACATCGGAGATTTTCTTGCCAGCGTCCTGAGTGCATCGGTCAACTGAATTTCTCCGTTCTTTCCAGGAGGGGTTTTTCTCAGGATCGGGAAAATTTCCGGAGGAAGGATATACCGGCCGATCACGGCGAGCGTGGACGGGGCATCGGTCGGCGATGGCTTCTCAACCAAATCCTCAACTCGATGCAGACCGCGAGCAAGACGCTTGGGAGTCACGATGCCGTACCGGCTGACGTCTGCCTTGGGAACTTCCTGCACCCCTAATACGGCCCCATGGCGTTTTTTATAGATGTGGATCAGTTGCGCAAGCCCTGGAACATCGGCGTCAATGATCTCATCCCCGAGAATGACGGCAAAAGGTTCGTCGCCGATCAGGTGTTGCGCGCACAACACGGCATGCCCCAAGCCAAGGGCTTCGGATTGTCGCACGTAACAGAAGTTCGCGAGGTTCGAGATCTGTCGCATTTGATGGAGCACCTGACTCTTGCCGGTGCCTTTCAGATTTTCTTCCAATTCGACGGAACGATCGAAGTGATCTTCAATCGCGCGTTTGCCGCGGCCGGTAATCACGATGATGTCTTCAATGCCGGAAGCCACCGCTTCTTCGACCGTATATTGAATGAGTGGCTTATCGACCAACGGCAGCATCTCCTTGGGGGATGCCTTTGTGGCGGGAAGGAACCGTGTCCCAAGACCGGCGGCTGGAATGACCGCTTTTCTGACCGTCAGACGCGACATGGGAGGATACTATGTGAAGGGGGGGGTGAAGTCAAGAAACGGACGAACTCATCGCATCGAAAACGACGGTGTCGTTTCCATGAGAGAGAACACGAGCAATATTCATGTGCGAAGCGTGTCGCACACAAACTTTTTTTGCATCAGTGGCCGACGGCGAGGATCGATGCACCATCCGTCGGGGGGCTACGGAATCAGTGCGGAGTAAGGAGGTACGCACGTCGAATCAGACCGGAAGGGAGGACGCTTCTTTACAATGCAGGATGACCTCAATATAATCCGGAAGTTTTGCGCGGTCGACTGGCCTGAGAGAAATTCGCATGGTAGAGCTGCTTGACTGCAGGTTCCGATGAGGGTGCTTGTGTGGTTCAGCGCGTTCTCTGGAGCGGGACAGACTGACTCGTAGGGAGTTGGCGTACGGTCGATAACGGAGAGGACCTGTGTGATGGTTTCAACCGCATCATCCATCCCCATACTTCGTTACAGGAATCCGTATCGGTGACCGAGCATGCCGTCTACAGGCCTCGATCGTTTGTGGTCGCGGTCATGGTTGTTTCTGTGTTGTGGAGTGTGCTCGAAGCACTCGCGCAGACTCCTGAACTCAAGGTCACCTCGATTGATATTCGGGGAGCTAAACGAATCGAAGTGCCGGCGATTGCCGGTCGACTCACGCTGAAAGCCGGTGATCGCTATATGCCGGACCATGTGCGTGGACAGGTGAAGATTTTATACGATACAGGATTTTTCGAGGATGTGCAGGTTGAATCCGAATCGATTGCCGAGGGGATGGCGGTGACCTTCGTTGTGCAGGAGAAGCCGTTCATCACCGAGATCGTCTTCGACGGCAACCAGCAGTTGACCGACGAGAAGCTGAAGGAAAAAACGACCATCAAGAGCCAGACATTTCTTGACCAACAACAGGTGAAGGAAAGCGCCGAGACCATCCGGCGGGTCTATCAGCATGACGGCTATTACAATGCGCAGGTCGTTCCCGTGATCGAGGCATTGGATGAGGATCGGAAGCGACTCACCTTTCATATTACGGAAGGGGAGAAAGCCAAGGTCAAAACGGTGATATTCGAAGGATTGCATGCGGCGACGAAGACCGAGATGCTCAGCGTCATGTCGACGCGGGAATGGATCCCTTGGTACGGCTTTTTCACGAAGCTCAAGCTGCCGTCGATGGTGTCCGACGCGGGCGTCTTGAAGCACGAGGAGGTGGGGAATGATGTGGAGCGCATTAAGGAAGTACTGCTGAATAAAGGGTATTTCAATGTTCGGGTCGGCCAGCCGTCGGTGGAGCTCACCGAAGATAAAAAATGGTTCACCGTCAGCTACCCCATTACCGAGGGAGAGCCATTCACTATAGCCGAAATAGGATTTCGAGGGCACACGGTGTTTGAAGAGCCTGAGCTTCGAGCGGGAGTGAAGATCAAGGATGGTGAGATCTTTCAGCGCGCCAAAATCCGAGATGAGATCTCACGAATTACGGATCTGTATGGAAGTAAGGGGTATTCATTCGCTGAAGTCGTGCCCAATGTGAATCCAAACAATGAAGAGCGGACCGTCACCCTCATCTTCAACGTCAAAGAAGGGGAGATGATGCGGATCCGGCAGATCAATATCTACGGGAATGACAAGACCCGAGACAACGTGATCCGTCGAGAAATCCGAGTCGACGAGCAGGATGTAATCGACACCGCTTCTCTGAAGCGAAGTTTTCAACGATTGAACAACTTGAATTTCTTCGAGACGGTCGAAATCCTGCCCGCGCAAGTCGCGCCAGACAAGGTCGATTTGAACGTGCGGGTGAAGGAAAAACCGACGGGAATGTTCAGCCTCGGCGGTGGGTTCAGTACGCTGGATCGACTGGTGGCGATCGCCGATATTACCCAAGGGAATTTGGGTGGATACGGCTATATGGGTCGCATCCGCGGGCAACTGGGCCAGCGAAGAAGTCTCGGGTCCATTTCTGTCCTGATTTGGTGCCCATCGTGTGTCGGCAGTTAGGGACCCGGTCGTCGACAGGATTTCGGTTTGCTTTGTTCCGGGATACCAGAGACTACTACCTTGATCCGAGATCAGGTTGGCGTTTCGGTGGAGGGTTTGATATCGGAACACCCTATATGGGCGGGAGCAATAACTTCATCAAGTATTATGTGGACGTCATCAAGGTCACGCCCCTTCCACTGGATATGAGGATTTCGTTGCGGGCTCGTTTTGGAGAGGTCATCGCACTCGGCGGGACACAGATTCCTCTGGCTGATTTTTACGATCTCGTCCGAGGCGAAATTGAACGGCGTGCTCTTTTTCGACTACGGAAAGGGGTTTGACGACGATGAACCCTTGTCGCTCGATCTGAGGAGCGCGGCTGGTCTCGAAGGGCGCTGGATATCTCCGTTTGGGCCGTTGCGTGTCGCCTATGGGATCAACCTTGATAAACGGACCGGTGAGCGATTCGGCGTGTTCGAGTTTACGATCGGGACCTTATTCTAGTCGGAGTCTTGGCGTGGTACGTTGTAGCGAGAATTGGTGGAAGCAAGCGGCGGGACGGATCGAATGGACGGCGATGTCGGCTGCGGTCGCCGTCATGCTGGTTCTGAGCGGAGGATGCGCTGGAGGCGGAGGAAAAATCGACGGGAAGGTCGCGGTGATCAATTTACAGCGCTTGCTCAGCGAGACAAGTGCGGGCAAGAAGGCGAAGGAGAACCTAGCCGGCTTTTCAAAAAATCGACAGGCGCTGATGGAATTGGAAGAAAAGGAGTTACGGCGGATGGAAGAGGACTTTGTCAAACAGTCCTCCGTTCTGAGCCCCGCCGCGAAACGAGAGCGGGAAGAACAGTTTCGCCGGCGCATGCAGGAGTACCAGCAAAAGGCTTCGGAATTGAATCGGGAAGTCCAAGAAAAACAAAAAGACGTGCTGGAAGGATTTCGTGACAAGAGCGAAACGGTTGTCGCGAAAGTCGCCAAGCGTCTTGGATTGCAGGTTGTTGTCGACAGGAGTAAGGGTGGTCCGACGATCTATCATGAAGAAGGTCTGGACATTTCAGGCCAGGTCATCGAAGAGTTCAATAGAGAATACCCCTAGTTTCTGAGGGAGGTGGGTTATGACGGGTGCAGCGCGGGCGACATGGCTAGGCGTCGTGGTATTGCTGGCGCAGGGAGTTGCGCCGCTCCATGCAGGAGAGGTGGTTCGGGTCGGGGTCATGGATCAGCAGATGGTGATGCGGCAAGATGGAAGCGTTTCAGCGTCGGCTTCAAGAGTTCAATCGTGAAGTTCAACAAAAACAGCGCGAAATGGTCGTGGAATATGCGCAAAAAATCGCCGCTGCCGCGCAGGCTGTGGGTCAGAAAGAGGGATATACGGCTATCCTCGACAAGGGCAATGAAGCGCTCATCCGCATTGTCCTCTATCATCAGCCAGCGTTGGATGTGACGGATTCGATCATCAAGGAATTTGATCGACAGAATCCGTAGACGGTAGCCCTATTCAGGATGGAGAGGAGGCAGAGCTCATGGCATTGGTCGAGCAGGCTGAGATTCAGGCGTTACTTCCCCACCGGTATCCGTTCTTGCTGGTGGATCGAGTCAAAGAGTTTGAACCGCATCAACGGATCGTCGGCATCAAAAACGTGACGATCAATGAGCCGTTCTTTCAAGGACATTTTCCAGGACGCCCCGTGATGCCGGGGGTGCTGATTATCGAAGCCATGGCCCAGGTGGGCGGCGTGCTGGTCTTCAAGTCGGGAGGGACGATCGGAAAAACCATTATGTATCTGACGGGTATTGAGGAGGCCAAATTCAGGCGACCGGTGGTCCCGGGTGATCAACTGCGTTTTGAAATCGAAGTCCTCAAGAAGCGTCCGCCGTTCTGGAAAATGCAAGGGAAGGCATATGTAGACAATGAAATGGTCTGTGACGCCGTGATGACGGCGATGGTGATGGACGAGAAGACGGACACGAAATAAGCCGGTGTGATTATTGCTCGATTCCTGAAGCGTACGGTCGGCGTGTGGGCCAGGCAGTGATCCGGCAGTTGACGAATGGCCGGTGAGGTTTGACGCTAGTAAAGGGGGCATGCGTGAAGATACATCCAACAGCGATCATTCATCCCAAGGCGAGCCTCGATCCTGACGTGGAAATCGGGCCGTTCTGTGTCGTGGGGGAGCATGTCACGGTCGGAAAGGGGAGCCGACTTATCTCCCATGCGACTATCGATGGGTGGACGGAAATCGGGGAGCGGAATGAAGTGCATCCGTTCGCTTCGATCGGAGGGCCTCCACAGCACCTTGGCTATAAAGGGGAGCCGACCAAAGTCGTCATCGGCCATGACAACATCATCCGCGAATATGTCACGATCAATCGGGGAACGACCCAGGGAGGGGGCGTGACCTCTCTTGGATCCAAGGGCATTCTGATGGCCTACGTGCATGTGGCGCATGATTGCCGGCTCGGCGACCATATTATTATGGCGAATGCCGCAAGCCTGGCGGGACATATTACCATCGGTGATCATGCGGTTATCGGAGGCTTGACCGGTGTTCTTCAGTTTGTGCGTATCGGAGACTATGTAATGGTCGGAGGGTGTTGTGCGATCGGCCAGGATATCCCTCCGTTTGTATTTGCAGCCGGCGGGTATCGCGCACATCTGTACGGCCTCAATTCAGTCGGTTTGCAACGGCATGGTTTCTCGGTGGACCGGATCGCCGTGTTGAAGAAGGCATTTGACTTGCTGTTCCGATCGGGCCATCGGACAGCGGAGGCGATTCGATTGGCTAAAAAAGAGTTTAAGGGACATGCCGATGTAGCCAAGATTCTCACGTTTATGGAGGGAACCAAACGTGGCATCTCAAGGGCTGTCAGCCCTGACCTAGAGCGCGAGTTCGATCAACCGGTGTGAGCCTCTCAGCCACTATGACCCTGGCCATGCCTATAGCGGACGGTCGAATCGGGGTGATCGCCGGGAACGGACGATTTCCGATCATCTTTGCGGATAACGCTCGCAAGATGGGTCTTCAAGTTTATGCGGTGGCTCATGAGGGGGAAACCGAACCGGAGCTCGAACAGCATGTCGATCGGATCCATTGGGTCAAGATCGGCCAGCTCAACAAGTTGATCAACGCGTTCAAGGCCGACGGCGTCCGGAATGTGGTCATGCTGGGGGGCATCAAGAAAACGCATGTCTACAGCCATGCCCGTCCTGATTTTCGCGTGCTGGCGCTCGCCACGAAATTGGCCCTCTGGAAGGATGACGATATTCTACGCGCACTTGCTGCAGAACTTGAGAAGGACGGCATCACCATTTGTGAGTCGACGTTCGGTCTGGAAGGGATCTTGGTTGAGGAAGGGACGCTCACGTCGCGTCAACCAACTAAGAAGGAGTGGGTGGACATCCGTTATGGCTGGGACGTGGCTAAAGAGACGGGGCGCCTCGACATCGGCCAATGCGTCGTGATCAAAGACCGCGTCGTTGTGGCGGTTGAAGCGGTCGAAGGGACCGATGAAGCGATCAAGCGGGGCGGTGGACTGGCCAAAGATGGTGCGGTCGTGGTGAAGCGGAGCAAACCGCAGCAGGATCTCCGGTTTGACCTGCCGGCCGTGGGTCCCAGGACGATCGAGGTCATGCAATCCGTCAAGGCGTCGGTGCTGGCCGTCGAGGCCGGCCGATCCGTGATGCTGGATCGAGAATCGCTTCTCCGCACTGCGGAGGAAGCCGGTATCGCTGTCGTTGGCCTCGCTCGCGAAGAGGAGCCCAGCCCGGCGACCTGAGTCAACGAAGAAGTTTTGGAATCTGAAGATCTGTGGATCGATTGATTTCAGAAACGCAACACATCAATCGATCAAGAGATTCCCCAATTCAGTCTAAGAGGTGTATGGTCAAGCTCCGTGCCGGTGTCATCGGGGTCGGGCATCTCGGTCAACACCATGCACGCCTCTATGCCTCCTTGCCGGATTCGACGCTGGTCGGTGTGATCGACCAAGACCAGGGGCGAGCCGCTGGCATTGCCCAGAAGCATGGCGCACGGGTATTCAGTGATCTCCCAGATTTCTTGAAGCAGGTTGAGGTCGTCAGTATCGCTGTCCCCACCTCCAGTCACTATTCCGTGACCAAAGCCTGTCTCGAAGCCGGGAAACATGTGCTGGTGGAGAAACCGATCGCCGTCCTGCCGGTTGAGGCACGGGAGCTGGTGGAGTTGGCAACACGCAATCGATGTACGCTGCAAGTGGGACATAGTGAGCGTTTCAATCCTATTCTGCAGGTGATGCGGACACATATTCAGAAACCGGTGTTGTTCGAGTGCTATCGACTGGGGACCTACAGCGGGCGTGGCACCGACGTTGATGTCGTCCTGGATTTGATGATTCATGACCTTGACTTAGTGCTGTCCTTTGATCCGGGCCCCGTCGAAGATGTGCGGGCCGCTGGAGTGACGGTGCTCTCCTCAAGGCGATGGGTGTGTGTCGATCGATTTCCAGTCCCGCCAGGGCGTGATCGGACGCCGATCGGTTGAGCCTGGTGGGAAGCTGAAGGTGGCAGTTGAAGAGGTACAAGCCGGAGACGGTGAACCTCTGAAACGACAGCTGGAATCGTTTCTCCATGCGATTCGTTTGGAATCTCGCCCAATCGTGTCCGGCGAGGACGGGGTTGCTGCGCTGGAGCTGGCCCATCGCGTGCTGTCGGCGATGGAAATGTCTTTGTATCAGCAGAGATGAGGCCATCTCTACAGGTCATCCGTCACGTGCTTCCTCAGCCGCGTGCATCGAATCGCAGTCACTGTCTGTGCTCCAATAAATCGTCATGGCGCGTATTCTGATCATTACTGGTGAAGCCTCCGGCGACCTCCACGGAGCCAATCTGGCCAAGGCGCTCAGAGCCAAGGACCCTCAGGTCTCGTTGGCCGGGATCGGAGGGGCCGCGATGGAGGCGGCCGGTGTGCAATTGGTCTGCAAGATGGGGCAGTTCGACGTGATGGGGATGGTGGGTCCCTTGGTGTTGGTGGCGATCATGCGACGGTTTTTCTTCATGCGACGGTTGTTTCGGTCCGAACCATGGGATGCGGTCATCTTTGTCGACAACCCCGGATTAAACTTACGGTACGCCTATTTTGCCAAGGGCGCTGGGTTGCGCGTGTTCTATTATGTTGCGCCGCAGATTTGGGCCTGGGGCGCCTGGCGGATGTACTGGATCAAGAAACGAGTCGATCAGGTGTTGGTCATTCTGCCTTTTGAAAAACCCCTTTATGACAACGCGGGTATGCGCTGCACATTTGTCGGCCATCCCATCTTGGATGCAGTCGAAGGATCTTACGATCGGACGGCGCTGCGCAGCAGATTTGGCTTCGCTCAGGATGAGCGGGTGATTGGCTTGTTGCCGGGGAGCCGCGCGCATGAGGTACAGGCTCTGTTGCCGATCCTGATCAGGGCCGCAGAGCAATTGGCTCACCGGGCGCCAAAAACGAAGTTTATCTTGGCGCAGGCCTCCACAATTCAGGATAATCTGCTGCAGCCACTCTTGCGGCAAAGTTCGGTTCCTGTCACCCTGGTCAAAGAACAAGCCAGTGAAGTGATGGCCGTATCCGATGTGGTGCTGGTGGCGTCGGGGACAGCCACGCTGCAAGCAGCTGTCGTGGGCACTCCTATGGTGTTGATCTATCGAACATCGGAATTGGAATTTTGGATCGCGAGTTTCTTTCTCCGGGTCAAATGGATTGGACTGGTGAATTTGGTGGCAGGTCGATCCGTCGTGCCGGAGTTGTTGCAGGATGAGGCCACCGGCCAGCGGCTTTACGAGGAGGCGCTGCGGATCTTGGAAGATCCCGCAGCCTATGCGGAAATGAAGCGGAGCTTGGCGCAAGTACGAGACGCATTAGGTGAACCAGGCGCGTCCGTTCGAGCGGCAGAGGTGGTATTGGCGGCATGTCAGGCTTAGAACGATTCAAGCGGCTCATGGGGTATGTGAAACCGTATCGTCTGCGGTTCATTGCGGCCTTCGTTTGCTCAGGGATGGTGGCAATCCTAAGCGGGGTATATGCCTGGCTTGCTCGTCCGGTTTTGGACGGTATCTTTATCGACAAAAACGAGCAGTTGTTGTTGGTGCTGCCGTTGGCGATCTTGGGCGTAGCCGTATTGAAAGCCCTGTTCAGCTATGGAGTGGGCTATTTAATGGCCTATGTCGGGAATCGGGTGGTGGCCGATATCCGACAGGAATTGTTTCAACGGCTCATGCGACTCTCAATCGGGTTTCACGATGCGAATACGTCGGGTCGTCTGGTCTCTCGAGTCGTGAACGATGTGGGGCTGATGGCCAACGCGGCATCGAGTGTCGTGAAAGATATTTTTCAAAACGGCCTGACTTTTGTGGCCATGGTCGGTGTCATCCTCTATCAGAATTGGAGGCTGGCGGGTCTGTCTCTGATTGTGATCCCGCTTTCGGCGCTCACCATGGTACGGGTCGGACGGAAGTTGAAACGGTTGGCTGCCAGCGGACAAGAGCAAATGGGTGACATGTCCTCAACGCTCCAAGAAACGTTTTCCGGTATCAGAATGGTAAAGGCGTTCGGGCGAGAAGATGCAGAGGCTGTGCGATTCAGCGAGCGGAACCGCAAGGTGCTGTCGACCACCTTGAAAAGCAATCAAGTCTGGTCGATCGGCCACTCGCAGATGGAAGTCATCGGGGTGATCGGTGTTGCGACCATTATCTGGTACGGAGGCTATTTGGTCATCCACGAGATGATGACCCCCGGTGCATTTTTCTCCTTCCTGGCGGCGATGTTTATGGCCTATACGCCGATCAAAAAACTCTCCGGAGCCAACAATCTGATACAACAGGCGCTGGCGGCTGCTGATCGGGTTTTTGACGTATTGGATTTAGAAACCGAGCAGTCTCAGAATCGCGGTACGGTCTCGCTGTCGGGGATCCATCGGGCTATTGAATTCCAGGGCGTTTCCCTGCGGTATGAGAATCAATCGATTCCAGCTCTTGCCGATATCGATCTCTCCATTAAGCCCGGCGAAGTTGTGGCGCTTGTGGGAAGCAGCGGAAGCGGAAAGACCACATTAGTCAGTTTGCTGCCGCGTTTCTATGAACCGACGGCGGGAAGCATTGTGTTGGACGGCATCCCCTTGACGTCGTACGAGTTACAATCGCTACGAGGCCATATCGGGATTGTCTCGCAAGAAATCTTCCTATTTGATGATACCGTTCGGAGCAACATTGCGTTTGGAAGGTCCGATGCCAATCCTTTCGATGTGGAACAAGCGGCCAAGTTAGCGTATGCCCACGACTTTATCCTTCGCTTGCCGAACGGGTACGAGACGATCATCGGAGAGCGCGGAGTCAAGCTGTCGGGCGGTGAGCGGCAACGATTGGCGATCGCCCGAGCCATTCTTCGTGATCCACCGCTTCTGATCCTTGACGAAGCGACATCGGCGCTCGATACCGAGTCTGAACGGATCGTACAGTTGGCCTTGGCCAATTTGATGAAGAATCGAACAACCTTGGTGGTCGCTCATCGGCTCTCGACCATTCAAAATGCAGATCGAATCATCGTCTTGGATCGAGGGGCTATTGTTGAAATGGGCTC
>JACRQB010000063.1 GCA_016222925.1 Nitrospirota bacterium
AGCATGACAGTTCCCATTTGACAGAGCGTCGCATAGCTCGCATCAACGGTCCCGGTCTCATCCTCGACGGAAAATATCTGGATACACTTCTCCAGCTTGCTCCGTTCTCCGATGAAGTGCTGCATATGGTAGTGCTGTACTGTGCCTTCCACCTGCACGACTTTCATCTTGTACATGTCCGGATAGGTGAGCAGCGAATTGATTTTGACCGGCTCGGCTGCCCATGTGGTGGACGCGAGCAGGCCGAGAGTCAGTATCATCAGCCCTCCCCATCTCCTCATCATTCCCGTGATAGAGTGCCCTATTCTTGACGTATGCTCCTGCATCACAAACCTCCTGTCTTTAGGGAACTTGACGAAGGATTCGACCGGTCGCCGCGCTGTACGCTTCCGCGAGGGTATGCACTTGAATTACCTGAATGGATCGCTCGGCGCCAGTGAAATTGAGGTGACTATTGTCTAGCCCGTCAGGCACGATCATCGTAGTCTTTTTAAGGTCCCGGCAAGCATTCATCTTGTCCACGAGTCGCCCGACCGGGTGGATCTCAGCATCCGGCTCAATCGTTCCCGACATACAGACATCTTGGCGAATCGGATCGCCGAGCAATGCCGAAGCAATGCCTACAGCAAAAATGCCTCCCGCACTGGGGCCATTTAATCGGGAAGGAACCAGAATGCGCACTGTCAGGTATCGGGGGTCGTATCCCACCGCCCTCGATGCGACCGCAACAGCTGTATGAAAAGAGTGGACGGATGCCGGCAACAAGTTCGAATCGCCGAGAATTTCAGGCCCCTTTCCGTCAGCCTTGTACCCGACCATGAGTTGCGCCACAAATCCAGTCCATGAGCCGGTAATGAAACCAACCTTATCTTGGCCGACGCTCAAGAGTGGTAACGACAGAGACACGTCTGAAAACGGCGACGGCTTCCTACTCTGTTGTTGCTGAGGAACATCGGAGGAGATGTTATTCGCAACCGATGGGGAAAGGTTACCCCCTTGTGAAGATTTCGGGGCCGGGGAAATGGTCACCGGCAGATATGTCTTCACCTCGCCCAGTGGTCTGCAGCCAGGCCCGCTTCGATCTGTGTACAGGTCAGACTGTCCAGGCCGAGGGCAGACCCAGGTGTCAGCCCACGCCGAATCTAGAGAGGCGTCGTTCACGATGAAGGAGGCCAGAAAGAGCAGTGCAGCCAGACGCTGCACGTGTTGACGTTTCAATAAATCCTCGGCCACGTATACCTTTGCCTCAAGCACATACTGCAGCTGAAACCTATCGCTCAACACGAAGTTCGTCAAAAGAAGTGGAGACTCTAGAAGTATAGAAGAAATGGACCCGATCTTACCCTGGCAAGGCTTGATACCAGCCGTTGGCCTGAACGAGGGTGATCTGACTGTCGAAGAGCCGGCTGACCTGTTCGTTGGTGAGGACTGTTCGTTTCGGGCCGTCGGCAAGGATCTTCCCCTCTTTCAGGAAGATCACGCGATCGATCTCCGGTGGAATTTCATGCAGATGGTGCGTCACGAGCAGAACGGTCTTTCCTTTCGTGAGTTGAATACGCAGGAGATCGAGATATTGAAAGCAAGCCTTGAGGTCGAGCCCACTGGTCGGTTCATCCAGCACCAACACCGGCGGGTCATGCACGAGTGCCCGACCTAACAGAAACCGTCGCTGCTCACCGGTAGAAAGATGGCCGAAGCGGCGACTGGCTAAGGATGCAATCCCCAGCTCCTGCATCACCTCATACGCCCTGGTCAACTGGGTTTTGCTGAACTGTTGGTATTCGTAGGTGTCGTTGCTCGCATAAAACCCAGAGAGGATGACGTTCAATCCTTCGGCACAGATCAAATAATCTCGATGAAGATCATGCGACACAATGCCGATTCGCTTCCGCACATCCCAGACATTCCACCGCTCGTCGCCAAAGAGCACGATTTGGGTTTCGTCCTTGGGCATCGCATGCACTTCGCCTGAGAGCAATCTAAGCAATGTCGATTTCCCTGCTCCATTAGGACCAAGAATCGCTACATGTTCACCTTCTTGGAGAGTAAATGAGAAATCCGAAAAGACGCGAGTCTCACCTCGATAGACCGTGGCATGCTGGATCTCAAGGATTGGGGGAGCACTCGCTGATTGGATCAACTCTTGAACCGGAGGAGCAACCGGGCCACCAACTGGTCGACCAGCGGCGCGAGCCTGTTCGAGACCCGCACGAGCCAACACATCTGCCCGTTCGTTCTCTGGATGGCCATTGTGTCCTCGGACCCAGTGCCATTCGAGTGAATGGGTGGCAGCCAGCGCATCAAGCCGCCGCCACAAGTCTTCGTTCTTCACCGGATCTTTACCGGCAGTTTTCCACCCTCGCCGCTTCCAGCTGTGGATCCATTCGCTGATACCCTTCTGAACATATTGCGAATCGGTGTAGACCCGTGCCGTCGCCGGCTGTGCAAGGAACTGCAACGCCTCAATGACCGCGAGTAACTCCATCCGGTTGTTCGTCGTCGCCGGCTCGCCTCCACAGAGCTCCGTTTCCGCAGCACCCTTCCGCAGCAAGACCCCCCACCCCCCAGGCCCTGGATTCCCACTGCAGGCACCATCTGTGTAGATTTCGATCATTCAGCTCTTCGTTCCATGATTGGCGCCAGGATTGTACTACGAGATCTTCTCATTCGACTATCTCAAATGCGACAAGGCCAAGACCGGCCACGTGACTCGGTCGGATGACTTCAGTACAATGGGGCGTCGAGCCTACCATTTAGGAGCACGCGCACTTTGCGTACCCTCTTTCTGATCGGCACAGGCGGGTTCATCGGCTCAATCCTTCGCTATCTCCTGAGCGGCTATGCGCAACAGCTGAGCAAGAGCATCCAATTTCCATTCGGCACTCTGGCCGTCAATCTTGTGGGATGCGCGTTGGTTGGTTTTCTGGCTGAGCTCGCTGATCAGCGAGGCGTTATCTCAGGGGAAACCAGGGCTTTTCTGATCGTCGGTCTATTGGGCGGATTTACCACGTTCTCGGCGTTCGGCAACGAAACGATGAACCTGCTGCGGGACGGAGAGCTGTGGCTCGCCTGCGGGAATATCGTCGGCCATATATTCCTGAGCCTCATCGCAGTCTGGGCTGGCTACTCCACCGCCTATCTGCTATGGAAATGAACGATGCGCGTTGAACACGGTTGTCTACTGAGGGTTTTTGCCGGAGAACGCGATAAACACGCCGGGCGGCCGCTCTATGAATGGATCGTCGCGCAGGCACACGCGCGGCAACTAGCCGGGGCCACGGTCCACCGCGGACTCATGGGATTCGGAGCCCAGACCCGCGTGATCCATACATTTAAGATCGAACGTCTGGCTGAAGATCTCCCCATCATTATCGAAATCATCGATTCACGCGAAAAGATAGAGGGGTTTCTCACCTTCATTGAGCAGCAAATCCCCTCAGGCCTGGTCGCTACCACACAGCCGATCGAGATTCGCAGTCTCGATGGACGATCGCCGCAATAGCGGTTTCGCATGCCTCTCAGGCTTTCCTCGTACAAATGAATCGTTCACGCGGCAGATGGGCGTATTACGCTTCGGCTGGATCAGAGTTGACCTTGGAGGCTGGTTTCCCTTCCCCTCCTGAGGCAGTCCGTTTCACTGAACTTGGAATCTTTGGCGTTTTAGTCGCCACATCTGCATTTTGCGCTCGATGCAGCAGCGCATGGTCCATGAGAACAAGTGCCAGCATAGCTTCGGCAATCGGTGTGGCCCGGATCCCGACACAGGGATCGTGGCGGCCGTTGGTTTCCACTATGACCGAGTTGCCTTGTTTGTCGATCGATTGGCGAGGAATGCGGATGCTCGATGTCGGCTTAATCCCAATGGTCACGACAATATCCTGTCCGGTAGAGATGCCGCCGAGAATGCCGCCGGCATGGTTGGACAGAAATCCTTCGGGCGTCAGTTCGTCACCATGCTCAGAACCGCGCTGAGTCACCGAGGCAAAACCTGAACCGATCTCGACGGCCTTCACCGCATTGATGCTCATCATGGCAGCTGCTAAGTCTGAGTCCAGCTTCGCATAGACCGGCGCGCCCCATCCAACCGGCACATGCTCTGCCACGGTCGTAATTCTGGCGCCGACAGAATCGCCGGCCTTTCGCAAGTCATCCATAAACGATTCCAACGTGGGCACAATATCCAGATCGGCGGAGAAAAACGGATTCTGATTGACCGCCGCCCAATCCTTGAGTGGCAACTCGTGAGGCCCCAACTGGCTCAGATAGCCTCGAATGACGACGCCGTATCTCTCCGACAACCATTTTCTTGCAATCGCGGCCGCTGCCACGCGCACCGCTGTCTCGCGGGCCGAGGCGCGCCCTCCGCCTCGATGATCGCGAATGCCATATTTCTGCCAATAGGTGTAGTCGGCGTGGCCCGGACGGAACGTATCGACGAGGTTGCCGTAATCTCGGCTGCGCTGGTCTTCGTTACGAATCAGCAGTGCGATCGGCGTACCCGTCGTCTTTCCCTCAAACACTCCTGAGAGAATTTCAACGGTATCCGACTCCTGCCGCTGCGTCACATGGCGAGAGGTTCCAGGCTTGCGCCGGTCGAGGTCCTTCTGAATATCTTCTACTGATAAGGCAAGTCCGGGTGGGCAGCCATCGACGACACAACCGATTGCAGGCCCGTGACTTTCGCCGAACGAAGTGACGGTAAAGATTCTGCCGAAGGTATTACCGGCCATATGGAGGCACGCTCCCTACTCGACCAGATCCAGCTTGATGCGCAATTCCTTGAGTTGATCAGCAGCGACAGCCGATGGTGCATCGGTCAACGGACATTGCGCCCGTTGCGTCTTGGGGAACGCAATGACGTCGCGGATGGAATCCGCGCCGCCCAGCAACATGATGAGCCGGTCGAGACCAAAGGCGATGCCTCCATGCGGCGGCGCGCCATACTCCAATGCGTCCAGCAGGAAGCCGAACTTCGCCTGCGCCTGCTCTCTGTTGATGCCGAGCAACTCCAGAATCTTGCGCTGGATGTCGCTGCGGTGATTCCGGATGCTGCCGCCGCCGATCTCGCTTCCGTTCAAGACCATATCGTAAGCCTTGGCGCGCACCTTCAGCGGCTCTGAATCCAACAGCGCCAGATCTTCATCCATCGGCGCGGCAAAGGGATTGTGCATGAAGATGTAGCGTTTCTCTTCAGGCGAATAGTCCAAGAGCGGGAACTCGGTCACCCAGAGCGGCTTCCAGGCATTCTTATCGATCAGGTTCAACTCTTCCCCAAGCTGAAGCCGGATACGGCCCAGCACGTCGTGCACGACCGCCGGCTTGTCAGCGCCGAAGAGTACAAGGTCACCGGGCTTCGCTTCCGGCAAAGCCGAGGCAAAAGCTTTGGCATCGAGGAACTTCGCAATGACGGACTCCAACTGCCCTTCCGGCGTAATCTTCAGCCAGGCCAGCCCCTTGGCCCCGAAACTCTTGGCCGTTTCACCCAAGGCATCGATGCGGCTCCGCGGCGTCGCGGCTCCACCCTTCACGATCAGCGCCTTGACCGATCCGCCTTTTGTCGCGGCATCCTTGAATACCTTAAACTCGCTGGCAGCACCAAAGGCGGTCACATCGTGGCGATCATTGCGGAGATCTTCGTCGCGGAAACAACGGGCGATCTGATAGTAGCGATCCATACCGCTGACCATGAGCACCTGTTTGAAGAGCTGCGGTGACTGGGGCAGCGCAAAGAACGTCCCGGGATTCACGCGGCTCGGCACCAGATAGTCGCGCGCCCCCTCCGGCGTGCTCTTGGTGAGGATCGGCGTTTCGATTTCAAGAAACTCTTCTTTATGAAGAAACCCGCGTACCGCCTGTGCGATATCGTGGCGGGTCTTCACCAGCTTCTGCATGCGGGGACGCCGCAGATCCAAATACCGGTACTTCAGGCGGATCGCCTCCGTGATATCCGCATCATCCTCAATCACGAACGGCGGCGTCTTCGATTCGTTCAAGATCTCGACCGCATCGACAAACACTTCTATCTCACCCGTTGAGAGATTCGGGTTCTTCGACTCATCCGGACGCGCCATGACGTGGCCGATGACCGATACCACACACTCGCTGCGGAGTGCATGGGCGCCCTGGTGAACCGAGAGATTTCGTTCTGCATTGAAGACAACCTGTGTGATGCCAGTCCGGTCACGAAGATCAATAAAGATAACCACTCCATGATCACGCCGTCGCTGAACCCAGCCGTTCAACACAACGGTCTGCCCTACATGTTGCTTCTTCAACTCACCGCAGCGATGTGTGCGGATGTTCATGCCGTTCTCGCTTTCTTTCCAACATACTTCTTGGTCTTGAGCGGTCGAGCCCATCCCTCGCGCCTGACCAGCCGCTTGGGACCAGCCATGGGCTCTTCTCCCTTTTCGACCGAGGTCACGCGTTCCTCAACCAATTCGCGCAAGGCATTGGCTTCTCGATCGGTGAGGAAGCGAAACTCGCCGGGCTCCAGATGGCCAAGCGCCAATGGCCCCATCCTGACCCGCATCAGCTTGATCACCATATGCCCCACGGATTCCAACATGCGTTTCACTTGATGCTTGCGGCCTTCCCGAATCGTGATCTCCAGCCAGGAGTTCGCCTCGGCTCTCTTTACCTTCTTGACCACCGCCGGGCTCGTCATGCCATCCTCTAGTTTGACTCCGCGCTGGAGTTGGCCGATCTCGGCATCTGTCAGCACACCTTTGACCTTAATCAGATAGGTCTTGGGCACATGATAGCGCGGATGCAGGAGGGCCTGCGTCAACTCACCATTATTGGTGAGCAGCATCAGTCCTTCACTATCAAAGTCCAAGCGGCCAACCGGGAACACCCGCACGGACACGCCATGAAGAAAGTGCTTCACGGTGTCTCTCCCACCGGGGTCGTCCAACGTCGACATGACGTTCTTGGGTTTGTTCAACATCAAATACACAAACGGCTGTGCCGGGGTCAGGTGCTTCCCGTCCACTTTCACGTGATCACGTTCAGGATCGACCTTTGTTCCGAGTTCCGTGACCACCTTGCCGTTCACCGATACTCGGCCGGACGCAATCAGCATCTCAGCCTTTCGGCGGGACGAGAGCCCCGTGCTCGCGATGAGTTTTTGGAGACGAATTTCCATTTTTAAGAAGGCTGAGGTTGAGGGCCAGGCTGAGGGCTTACAATATTTCTCTCAACCTTAACCTTGGCCTTAACCTAGCTCCTTTATTCCCATTCAATGGTGCTCGGCGGTTTCGAGCTGATGTCATACACCACTCGATTCACGCCCTTCACTTCATTGATAATCCGGCTCGACATCCGGCCTAAGACATCATTCGGGATATTGGCCCAGTCGGCGGTCATCCCATCGACGCTGGTCACCGCACGGATCGCCACGACATTATCATAGGTCCGTTGATCGCCCATGACGCCGACGGTACGGATCGGCAAGAGCACGGCAAAGAATTGCCAGATTTCGCGGTAGAGTCCCGCGCCGCGAATTTCCTGATCGACGATCGTTTCCGCTCCACGGAGGATCGCCAATCGCTCCTTTGTCACGGAACCAAGCACCCTGATCGCAAGACCGGGACCGGGAAACGGCTGCCGCCAGACAATCTCATCCGGCAAGCCCAGTTCAGTCCCCAACACCCGCACTTCGTCCTTGAACAATTCCCGAAGCGGCTCGATCAATTTCAACTTCATCCTGGCCGGCAGACCACCGACATTATGATGCGTTTTGATCGTGGCCGACGGCCCCTTGAAGCTGACGCTCTCAATGACATCAGGATAGAGTGTGCCCTGCACCAAGTACTTGACGCCCTTCAGCTTCTTAGACTCGGCATCGAAATTCTTTATGAACAAGCGTCCGATGATCTTGCGCTTCCGTTCGGGATCGGTGACGCCCTTCAAACCGTCCAGGAACTGTGTCGTCCGATCGAGCACCCGAAGATTGAGATGCATCTGCGACGCAAGGGTCTTTTTCACCTGGTCGCGTTCGCCCGCCCGGAGCACCCCGTTATCGACGAAGATGCAGGTCAGCTGGTCCCCGATGGCGCGATGCGTGAGAGCCGCCGCGACCGACGAATCGACTCCGCCGCTCAGCGCGCAGATCACGCGATCTTTTCCGACTTGCTCGCGGATCTGATTCACCCCCTGCTCCACGTAGGACTGCATGGTCCAGGTCGGCTTGCAGCCGCAAATCTCATAGACAAAGTTGCGGAGCATCTTCGCTCCTTCCGGCGTATGCGCGACTTCCGGATGAAACTGCAGGCAATAGATCCGCCGCTCCGCCTCCTCCGACTTCATGGCCGCAACCGGTGAGTTGCTTGTATGGGCGATGGACCGGAACCCCTTCGGCATGCGCTCGATCCGATCTCCATGGGACATCCACACCACCGAGGAACCACCGGCGCCGATGCCTTTGAAGAGATCGCTGCGGTCATCGATCACTACATCCGCCCTGCCATATTCTCGCTGCGGCGCCTTGACGACCTTCCCGCCCGACAAATGCGTCACCAACTGCATACCATAGCAAATGCCAAGGATTGGAATGTTCTGATCAAAGAGCTCCTTGGAAACAAGCGGCGCTTTCTTTTCGTAGACACTGGAGGGCCCCCCGGACAGGACAATACCTTGCGGCCGATACGCAAGAATCGTCGCCAATGGGACCGTACAGGGGAGAATTTGCGAGTAGACCTGGGCTTCGCGAATGCGGCGGGCGATCAATTGCGTATACTGCGACCCAAAGTCGAGGACCAGAATTCTATGATGCCAAAGTTCCATCGTGATGCTGTGAAGGGTAAGGGGGTGAGGTGTACGGGGTAACTGCCCATTCGACCGGTTAGGAATCGGAACCCCTCACTCCTGACTCCTAACTCCTTCCCGGTAACTATTCCCAATCCATCCGATAATTCGGCGCCTCTTTGGTAATGATCACGTCATGCACATGGCTCTCACGGAGGCCGGCCACGGATTGTCTGATGAACGTGGCATTCCGTTGCAAATCGATAATCGTCTTACAGCCGCAGTATCCCATTCCCGATCGCACACCGCCGACCAACTGATACACCACGGCGGCCAACGAACCTTTATAAGGCACACGGCCTTCGATCCCTTCGGGCACCAGCTTCTGGACCGGGCGCCCTCCT
>JACRQB010000064.1 GCA_016222925.1 Nitrospirota bacterium
ACAGGGCGTGATGGTGTTGTTGGGGGTTGCGAAAGACGATGACGAGTCTGATGCAAAATATCTGGTCGATAAAATCAGGAGCCTCCGCATCTTCGCCGATGAGCAGGGAAAGATGAATCGATCGCTCACGGAGGTCGGTGGGGGGGTGCTGTTGGTCTCCCAATTCACGCTGTTGGGGCGGACAGCCAACGGACGCCGCCCCAGTTTTGACGGGGCTGCGCCTTCTGACCTGGCCAAGCGCCTCTATGAACAGATTGCCGTCGATTTGCGAGTCGAGGGCACGTCAGTAGAAACCGGAGTCTTTGCTGCGCACATGAAAGTAGCTCTGGTGAATGACGGACCAGTCACGTTCGTGGTGGACAGTAGGGAGGGAGGCTAATCCAGGCTCAAGATCCGGCGGTGGAGTTCCGATAGGATCGATGAGAGTGCAAATCAGTTCCCAGTCGAGATCTGGTATACTGAACACGAGCCTCATCGGACTTCGTATGGAGGTGGAGATGGGCACTCAAGTTCCGCCACGCCACCCGCTCCGGCAACTCTTCGGCGCCTTAACCGAGAAAAGCTTTACGGAACACCTCGGCTGGCCTGACCTCAAGGTCACATCGTACGTCTCCAATCTGCTGGTCGATTTTACCTCTACGGATCAGCTCTATAAGATCAGAAACCGAGAGAGTCAGCAGGTCGATTCGGTTGTGGACCTACTCTTCGAGTCCGAGGTTATGCTCGAAGCCCAATCGCTGGACCGTGAACGAGATGTGCATCGCCATATCGGTGATTTCACCCTGTTCATGGCGGGATTGTTTCCTGAGTACCTTCGACGGCTTAAAACAGCTGGGCGCATCTATCACAAGGACTTCCTCGTGGACTATGTGAAGACCGGCAAGCGGTCGTACGGAATCGTCGCGCAGATCGGCCGTGATGATGCGGACACCAGCTTGCCCTTGTTTCGAAAACTGTCCGAGAACTTTGAGCTCTGTGTGACGGGTCTGGGCTTCGTGCGGACCGATCTGGATCGCATGCAGGATCCCGCCTACCGGAAGACCAGAGATCTGCTCTTGAATTGAACGCGACTCGCCCTATCATTCTCGCGCACGGGGGTGCCGGCTCCCGCGCCATGACTGCATCACAAGCTGCATGCCTTCGTGCCGCGCTGCAAGTCGGGTATCACTTGTTGGATCGGGGCAGCTCCGCACTTGTTGCGGTCGAACAGACCATCCGCGTGCTTGAGCGCAGTGGACTCTTTAATGCGGGAACAGGCGCGCATCTGCAACTCGACGGAGTGCGGCGGATGGATGCGTCCATCATGGAAGGGGACAGCTTGCGCGCCGGTGCGGTGGCCTCGATCGAAGGCATCGTTCATCCGATTACGGCCGCCCGCCTCGTGATGGAAGAAACGGATCATGTGTTGCTGGTCGGACCCATGGCGACGAAGTTCGCCAGGCATTTCAAGATGGAGCGACAACCGTTCACAGGCAAGCCGCGCCGGTTTTCTTATGAAACGGCTCTCCGAAAAACCGCACACAATCGCGAACGGCACGGCACGGTCGGAGCCGTCGCACTCGATCGAGCAGGGACAATCGCAGCCGGTGCTTCGACCGGCGGGATCGATCGCATGCTGCCAGGCCGAGTCGGGGATACGCCGATCATCGGCTGTGGGGTTTATGCGGAGAATGAAACCGGCGCAGTCTCAATGACGGGATTGGGCGAGGGCATCATACGCTTAGCGGTCGCCAAAGAGATCTGCGCGGCACGGCTTGTCCTGCAGAAACTCGTCGCCCGGATTCAGGGAGCTGCGGGATGTCTGGTCCTCACTCCTCAAGGACGATTCACCATTCGTCATTCCACCTCCCACATGATGGCCGGATACTGGGCCGGACGCGGAATCCCGGTAGTCAAAGATACCTTCCGATAGTAGAGGACTTGCCGTGACCCATCGCAAGGGACGCAAACCTAAACGCTATAGCCAGGTCGCGCGTATCAGTATCATGCTTCGTCGGCTCAGTGGCGGGGCGACGGTCGGAGAACTGGCCGATGAGTTCCAAGTCACAAAGCGCCAGGTCCACCGAGATCTGCAACAGATTGAGGACTCAGGTTACCCATTAGAGCAGGAAGAGGGAAAATGGCGGCTTCCTCCGGGGTTCAAAGGGCTGGAGGTTGCAGTGTCACCGTACGAGCTCATGTCGCTCCATCTTGCGCTGAGTCATCTGGCGTACTTGAAAGGAACACCATTTGTTGAGGATTTGGAAGCCGTCATCAGGAAAGTCGAGGCAGGTCTGTCGGATAAGGTCAGAAATCATCTTGAGCGAATCGTCACGGCGTTTGCGTCCCTCCAGCGACCGGTCCGGGCCTATGCTGCTCAAAGACCAGTCATCGAATCCGTTCGAAAGGCATTGCTTCGTCAGCTCACGATTGTTCTGCACGGCTACCGGAA
>JACRQB010000065.1 GCA_016222925.1 Nitrospirota bacterium
CAGATGCCTGGTTCAAGGCGCCCCGCTCTGCCACGGCGTTGCTCAGCAGAATCTCGCGTGACGCGAATGGTCTCCAACCGAGTCAGACCGGAGCGAGGATCGAACCGAGGAATGCGGAGCCAGCCTCCGTCGATCACCACGCGCACGCCTTCGATGGTCAAGCTGGTTTCGGCGATCGACGTGGCGAGCACGATTTTCCTTGATCCAGGAGCGGCTGGTCGAATCGCCGCATCTTGCATGTTTTGTGGAAGCTCACCGTGCAGTGGTGCGATCTGTATCGATGGCCCCAGTTTGGACTCCAACAGCATCCGCTCGACCCGGCGGATATCAGCCATTCCTGGAAGAAAGACCAACAAGCTGCCGTTATCGTTCGCTAGTGATCGTCGAATATGTTGTACTACGGCAAGATCAAGTCGTCCGGAGACAGGCTGATCGAGGTATCGGGTTTCAACAGGAAACAGCCGACCCTCGCAGGTAATGAGCGGCGCATGACCCATCAGTTCGCTGACCGGGCCGCAGTTAAGGGTCGCCGACATCACCAAGAGGCGAAGGTCAGGGCGAAAGAGACGTTGAGCTTCAAGACAGAGGGCAAGTCCCAAGTCGGCTTGCAGACTTCGTTCATGAAATTCATCGAACACCACCATGCCGTAGGCATCCAACGATGGATCCTCTTGGAGCAGCCGCGTCAGTACTCCCTCGGTGACGACCTCGAGCCTCGTCCTCAGCCCGATCTTTGTGTCGAATCGCATCCGATAGCCGACGGTTTCCCCGACAGGCTCGCGCAGCTGGTCCGCCATCCGGTGAGCAGCAGCTCGCGCAGCAAGCCGCCGTGGCTCCAACATCAGAAGTTTCCTGTTCGACAACCAAGGCGAGTCGAGAAGTGCGAGTGGAACGTGAGTGGTTTTCCCGGCTCCGGGAGGGGCCGTGAGCAGCACATTGGGACCGGCGTTCAACGCTTCACGGATTGATGACAGGACATCTTCTATTGGAAGTGTGGACATGACGTGATAGGTTCGTACACGTGATGGAACAGACTGTACCAAAAAGTGACGAGAAGAAGGAATGCCGCAATCACAAAGCGTTCCGGGGGAACTGATGCCGACCTATCGTTGGAGCACGAATGGGCCGACTCAGCCAGGCTGGTACTGGTTCCGGGGACAAGCGCATGAGGTCGATCCCTTTATCGTGCTTGTCGATGAGGCAGGACAGTTCCAATGGCCGGACGGCGGGTTTCAGGAAGTCTCGCTGGCCAAAGGTGAATGGGCTGGCCCGATCGAGGAGCCGGACGAGTAACGCGACCAGGTTTCACCAGGACAACATGAAAGAACGAAGCGTCGAGCCGCATCTCTTTATTATTCTCGGAGCGACCGGTGATCTGACCCGGCGCAAACTCCTGCCCGCACTCTTTCACTTGCGCACCTACGGCGAGCTGGACAAGCAGAACACACTCATTATCGGCGCTGCGTTGCCGGAGCTCAGTCAAGAAGCCTTCCGGTTATGGGCGTATGAGGGCCTGGGCAGTTCCGGGTCTCGTCGTGCGAGCGACCTCCGCCAATGGTGTGACGATCATGTGTCTTATCAACCTCTACGCGAAGGCACGTTGGCGGACTACGAAGCGCTCGCCAAATATATCGCTCGGTTTGAAGTGGCGAGGAATCTGCCTCAAAACCGAATTTTCTATCTGGCGCTTCCGCCGACGATTGTCCCTGAAACCCTGGAGCTGCTCGATCAAACCGGATTGCTCAAGAGCCATGGGTGGGTGCGAGTGGTCTTTGAAAAACCGTTCGGTCATGATTTTCACTCGGCGCGCGCGCTCAATACCCGCTTACATCGCTATCTCGAAGAGTCTCAGATCTATCGCATCGATCACTATCTGGGCAAAGAGACCGTACAAAATCTATTGGCCTTTCGCTTTGCGAACCCAATTTTTGAATCGTTGTGGAATCGCGATACGGTGGAAAGTGTGGAAATCACGGTTGCGGAAGACCTCGGTGTCGAACACCGCGGGGCTTACTACCAGGGGGCCGGCGCCTTGCGAGACATGGTCCAGAACCATTTGACGCAACTCCTGACCGTCGTCGGCATGGAAGTGCCGACTTCCTTCGAAGCGTCAGAGATTCAAGCGGAAAAACTGAAAGTATTGCGCTCGATTTCACCCATTCGCCATCAGGACGTGACCTTCGGCCAATATACGGCATGGGACATCGCCGGTCAGCGAATTCCCGGCTATCTGGAAGAACGAGGTGTACCGCCGGACTCCAAGACTGAAACCTACGTGGCGTTGAAATTGGAGATTCACAACTGGCGCTGGAGGGGAGTGCCGTTTTATTTAAGAACCGGCAAACGGCTTCCGCGCAAGATCACCCAGGTGGCCGTCACCTTCCGCTCGGCCCCCATTCAAGTCTTTCGATCCTTGGAACCAGGCAGCCTCAATCCCAACAAGTTGCTGATCACGCTGCAGCCGAGTGAAGGATTTTCTCTCTGCTTCTCCGTGAAAACACCCGGGAGGCCCTTCAAATTTGCCGATCGCGCATTGAGGTTCGACTATGGCCATGCCTTCGGCGGGGAACTGCCGGAAGCCTATGAAACACTGTTGCGCGACGTCATGATCGGCGACCAAACATTGTTCGTGACCGCAGACTTTACAGAAACCGCCTGGCGACTCTACGACCCGCTCTTGCTCAGCCCCAGACCGGTGCATGTCTATACGGCTGGATCGTGGGGCCCGCAGGAAGCCGACGCGCTTGTGGAACAGAATGGTCTGAGCTGGCAATTGGGATGGTAGGGATTCCCGCACGAGTCTTCTGCCACGTCGTCATGCTACGAGGGTGAATGCCTGCCGAGTCCGGCATCTCGATCATCACCAATATTCCACAACGCATGGATCGGTTACCCTGGGCCCGCTGGCACTGGCGGGTCGTCGGAGCATTGGGGATTACCTGGTTGCTCGACGGACTTGAAGTCTCCATTGTGGCCTCACTTGGCCCGACCCTGACCCATCCAGATGCCTTGCATCTCACACAATCAGAAGTAGGACTCACCGCCTCTGCGTACTTGGCCGGCTCCGTCCTTGGTGCCTTGGTCTTTTCTTATCTCACCGATCGGCAAGGGCGAAAGAAGTGGTTCATGATCACCTTGGCGCTCTATCTTGCGGCGACGGTGCTGACGGCGTTTTCATGGGACTTGATGAGCTTCATGTTCTTCCGATTCTTGACCGGGGCCGGTATCGGAGGCGAATACGCCGCCATCAACTCGGCGATCGATGAATTGATTCCCGCTCGAAACCGAGGGCATACCGATCTGGCGATTAACGGAACCTGGTGGCTGGGCTCGGCGGCGGGCGCACTGCTGACACTGCTCTTGCTGAATCCAGCGATGTTCC
>JACRQB010000066.1 GCA_016222925.1 Nitrospirota bacterium
GCGCGCCCCAAAGTTGAAGCACTCCTGCGTGAACAGGGACTTCTTGAAAACACTGAAGACCATAAGATGGCCATCGGAAAATGCTATCGCTGCAAGACGGTCGTTGAGCCATATCTGTCTCCTCAGTGGTTCGTCAAGATTCAACCTCTTGCTGATCCCGCTATGAAGGCAGTTGAAGAGGGACGGATCCGGATTATCCCCGAAAGCTGGGTGAACAATTATCTCGGCTGGATGCGGGATATCAAAGATTGGTGCATCTCACGGCAAATTTGGTGGGGGCATCAAATCCCTGCCTGGTACTGTTTGGCTTGCAACAGTCGTCAGATCGTCACTACAGAGGGGCGGGTCACAATCCTACAAGGCGCCGTGCCGATTATTTCAAAATTGACTCCCACTGGGTGTCCGACCTGTCATGGCCAACACTTGCTCCGCGATCCAGACGTGCTCGATACCTGGTTCTCTTCTGCCCTCTGGCCGTTCACAACACTGGGGTGGCCGGATCAGACGCCTGAACTCAAGACCTATTACCCGACCGCCACATTGGTCACAGGCCTCGACATTCTGTTCTTCTGGGTGGCCCGCATGATCATGATGGGGCTCAAGTTCATGGGAGACGTGCCCTTCAAAGACGTCTATATCCATGCTTTGGTCCGCGACGCAGAAGGCCAGAAGATGAGCAAGTCCAAGGGCAACGTGATCGACCCGCTGCATGTCATGGATCAATTCGGCACAGACGCCCTTCGGTTCACCCTGGCCTCGATGGCCTCGCCGGGACGCGATATCAAGCTGGCAGAAGAACGAATCGAGGGCTACCGTAATTTCGCCAATAAGATTTGGAATGCCGCGCGATTCGGGTTGATGTATCTCGATGGGCCACGCACCACTCTTCCGCCGGCACAACGGACGTTGCCTGACCGGTGGATCTTGAGCCGTCTCACCCACACGATCCGCACCGTCACAGCAGAGTTGGAGTCCTACCGCTTCGATCGCGCAGCGACAGCCCTCTATCAGTTCATCTGGCATGAGTACTGCGACTGGTATCTGGAGTTGATTAAACCGGTCCTGCAAACGCCGGAACACCCGGATGGAGCCAGCACAAGGCACACGCTTGTGGAGCAAACGCCGGAACACCCGGATGGAGCCAGCACAAGGCACACGCTTGTGGAGACACTGGAAACGACCATGCGGCTGCTGCATCCCTTCATGCCGTTCATCACGGAAGAAATTTGGCAGACCATTCCTCATCAGGGAGACAGCATCGTCGTGCAGAACTATCCGGACTCGGACCAGGCATGGGCCGCGCCTGATGCGGAACACCAGTTCGCATTGTTGGAACAGACGGTGGGACTTATCCGAACCAGCCGAGTCCTGTTGAATTACTCGCCGGGGCAGCAGATTCCGTTTCATGTCGGGCACGACGACCCGAACAGACAGAACCAGCTCCATCAGTTACAACGACACCTGGCCCACCTCAGTCGCGGCACTGCCGATGTGAGCCCGCCGCAAGATTGGCCGGCGGCAAGATTACTGCGGCTGGTCACGGAAGGTCTTTCAGTGGGTATCGCTGTCGCCGATGACGTTGACCTGAAGAAAGCGATTGAGCGCCTGGCAAAGCAAATCACGGAGACCGACAAGGAATTGCAACGCATCGGCGGAAAACTGAAGAACGCTGAGTTTGTGTCCAAAGCTCCACCGGATGTGATTGCCGAGCACCAGGAGCGGGTGCGCACCCTGTCCCGCGACCGTGCCTTGCTGGACAACAGTGAACGGCAGCTCCGCACGATGCTGGGATCCTGAGATATGGGCACCCTCCCCGCTGTAGAGATCCGTCGCGCCGTGCGTCAAGGGCTCGAAGAAGATCTGGCTCAGGGAGATGCCACGACCGCATCGATCTTTTCATCTCCGGTGCCGGCTCGTGCCGAGATCATCGCGCAACAGCCCTTGGTTGTGGCAGGCATGGCCGCAGCGGTTCAGACCTTTCTCATGGTCGACCCTTCTCTGCGATTGTCGGTTTCCAAACGAGACGGCGACCGAGCTAAGAATGGAGAGCCGCTTCTTCAGATCGAGGGTGATGGACGGTCTATCTTACAGTCTGAGCGGGTTGCCTTGAACTTTCTTCAACACCTCTCTGGGATCGCTACCTTGACGCAGCGGTTTTGCCAGGCCGTGCGCGGCTACCCCGCCAGTATTCTGGATACCAGGAAAACGCTTCCCGGCTGGCGCGCGCTTCAGAAGTGGGCCGTATCGCTCGGCGGAGGGATCAACCACCGCCGATCACTGAGTGACGGCATTCTGATCAAAGACAACCACCTGGCCCTTCTTCACCGCACTCGACGACCGGTTGAACGGGCTTGTCGATTAGCACATGCCCGTCGCTCAGGCGCGCTCCCGATTATTGTCGAGGTAGAATCCTTCTCCGAGGTCCGGCAGGCGCTCGCAGGAAAGCCTGATATTATTTTGCTGGACAACATGGCTCCGGACCTGGTCCGACGTGCCGTGGCATTAATCAAGAAGCAGGCCCTGGTAGAAGTGTCGGGCGGCATCACTCTAAAGAACGTCCGAGCCATGGCTGCGGCCGGCGCCGATCGCATCTCCATTGGAGCGCTCACCCATTCTGCCCCGGCAGCAACAGTCAGCCTTGTCATGACGCTGACTCGGCCTTCACGACGTCGGCGTTCGTAGTTGATGTCGTTGTCCTCCGCCCCACTCAGCCTTGATCGTATTCGCAGCACCCTGGCGACTGAGTCACTTGGGCATACCTTGTATCTGCACCAAGAGCTCCCCTCCACCAACACGGAGGCGGCTGCTCTGGCGCGAGCGGGTGCACCGCACGGCACTGTCGTGATTGCGGAAAGACAGTCAAGCGGCTATGGCCGACATGGGCGCGCCTGGTTCTCTCCGCCGGGGTTGAACATCTATTGCTCCATCATTGTACGTGGGATGGGTGAAAACCTATCGCTTTCACAATGGTTATCCTGGGTGCCGCTTGTCAGCGCACTTGCCGTCACCGAGGCCATT
Source organism: Nitrospirota bacterium (assembly GCA_016222925.1). Classification (GTDB taxonomy): domain Bacteria; phylum Nitrospirota; class Nitrospiria; order Nitrospirales; family Nitrospiraceae; genus Nitrospira_D. Next base: position 3,019 of record JACRQB010000066.1, read on the forward strand.
CAACAGACGACGGCGGTGTCCCTTTCGCTGAAGTGGCCGAACGACCTCCTTCTCCATGAACGCAAAGTCGGCGGGATTCTCTGCGAAAGCAGCGTTGCCACCACCAATGATCCGGTCGTGGTGATTGGAATTGGCCTCAATGTGAATATTGCGCAACTGCTCCTGGAGCTTGAACAGTGTCTTGGCGAGCTTCGATCGTCTGGATCTGTCCGTCTGCGACAGGCCTATACGGCTCGCTGTGCCACGTTGGGGCGCCACGTTCGTGTCCTGTTCACCAATGATCATCCGATCGTCGGCATCGCAGAGGCGCTTTCTGCCGATGGCGCGCTGCAAGTGAGAACCGTGCCGCCTCACTCCCGTTCACAACCGATGCCCCTCGTCGATGTTCGTGCAGCCGATGTCATCCATCTGAGAGAGTAGCGAAAATGCAGTAGGCCGGGTAGAATGAGTGCGATGCTCTTAGCGGTCGACATCGGGAACACCAACGTGGTCGCAGGGATTTTCGACGGATCGACTCTGCTGACCCATTGGCGGTTGGCGACCGATCCCAAGACCACGGCCGATGAATACGGCGTCCTGTGCCTCAGCGTCATGGCCCGAGATGGGCGCCTCCCAGAGCACATCACCGGGGCGATCATCTCGAGTGTCGTTCCCGCCCTCACGGAGACGTTTGAGTCGATGGTTGAAACGTCCTTTGGCTCCACCCCGATCACCGTTTCTCCCGACATGGATACAGGTCTCACGCTGAAATACTTGAATCCAAAAGAGATCGGAAGCGACCGCATTGTGAATGCGGCGGCGGCCTATGAGAAGTTTCACCGTGATCTCATCATCGTTGATTTCGGCACCGCGACGACGTTTTGTGCCGTCAACCGAGATGGAGAGTACCTCGGAGGGGTGATCGCACCGGGTCTGACCATTTCCGCGGAGGCGCTGTTTACACGGGCTGCGAAGTTGAGCAAAGTTGAGCTCGCCCGGCCTAAGACCGTCATTGGAACCGATACCGCCAGCAGTATTCAGTCGGGGCTCATCTTCGGCTATGCCGGTCTCGTGGACACGCTTGTTCAACGGATGGAAAGGGAAATGGGGCGCACGTCATATGTGATCGCCACGGGTGGATTGGCCTCAGTCATCGCGCCGGAGGCGCGATCGATTCAACATCTGGAACCGTTTTTGACCCTTCATGGGCTTGAACTCCTCTATCGCCGTGCCCGCGGCGCGAGTCTGACGCTGTGGGTCTAGTCTTCTTCGCTGGCCAGTAAGACTGAAGAGTGTACAGCGCTCAATGACAAGTACCTCCGGCTGGCTGCGGAATTTGAAAACTATAAACGGCTGATACAACGCGACCAGCGTGAGCAGATTCGATTCGGAAATGAACAGATTCTCAAAGAGCTGCTGCCGGTTGTCGACAACTTGGAGCGGGCGATCAAAGCAGCTCGAACAAGCGGTGGCGATTCATCGCTCGTGCAGGGTGTGGAACTGACGCTCAAACAACTCTCCGGGACCCTGACTAAGTTCGGCGTGCAAGCGATCGAAACAGCCGGCCAGGAGTTCGACCCAAGCGCCCATCAAGCCGTTTCGTACGGGCCATCGAGCGACGTGCCGGCCAACAGCGTATTGGACGAATTTCAAAAAGGGTATCGATTGCACGATAGAATTCTACGGGCGGCCATGGTCAGTGTGTCGTCAGGTCCAGCCAATCCAAGCGAACATGACTCAACGACGCATTGACCTGATTCAGTCGTCGTGGTCGAGAAGGAAGGAGTCCAGCAATGGGTAAAGTCATCGGTATTGATCTCGGAACCACCAACTCTTGTGTGGCGATTATGAGCGGCGGAGACCCCGTCGTGATCGCCAATGCCGAAGGGAGCCGCACCACTCCTTCCGTCGTTGCTATCACCGATAAAGCCGAACGGTTAGTGGGACAAATTGCCAAACGGCAAGCGATCACCAACCCCGAGAACACTATTTACTCCGTGAAGCGTTTGATGGGGCGCAAGTTCAAGAGTCGCGAGGTGCAAGAAGCCATGAAGCGGCTTCCGTACAAGGTGGTTGAGGCCGATAACGGTGATGCGCACGTGGAATTGCGTGGTAAACGCTATAGCCCACCGGAAGTCTCTGCCATGATTCTGCAGAAAATGCGGCAGACGGCTGAAGACTATCTCGGTGAAAAGGTCACTGAGGCCGTGGTGACCGTCCCCGCGTATTTTGACGACAGCCAACGCCAGGCGACTAAAGATGCCGGCCAGATTGCCGGGCTGAACGTTCTGCGTATCATCAATGAGCCGACAGCGGCTTCCCTCGCCTATGGTCTGGACAAGAAGAAAGACGAGCGGATCGCAGTGTACGACTTGGGCGGCGGCACCTTTGACGTTTCCGTTCTTGAAATCGGTGAAGGCGTCTTCGAGGTGAAATCTTCAAGAAAGACCAGGGCATCGATTTGAGGAAAGACCGGATGGCGCTCCAACGCCTGAAGGAATCGGCGGAACGGGCCAAGATCGAGCTTTCTTCATCACAAGAAACGGAGATCAATCTGCCGTTCATCACCGCCGATGCCAGCGGCCCCAAGCATATGGTCACCAAGCTCACACGGGCCAAGCTGGAGCAGTTGGTTGATGATCTCATTCAACGCACGATTGAACCCTGCCGTAAGGCCTTGTCCGATGCGGGCGTCACGGCCAAGGATATTCAGGAAATCGTGTTGGTCGGTGGTATGACCCGCATGCCCAAAGTGATTCAGGTCGTGAAAGACTTCTTTGGAAAAGAACCGCACCGTGGGGTGAATCCCGACGAAGTCGTCGCTATCGGAGCCGGCATTCAAGGGGGAGTCCTTAAGGGCGAAGTCAAAGACGTGCTGCTGCTCGATGTCACTCCATTATCGCTGGGTATTGAGACGCTGGGCGGCGTATTCACCAAGCTCATTGAGCGCAACACGACTGTTCCAACCAAAAAGAGCCAAGTGTTCTCGACGGCGGCTGATAGCCAAACGGCCGTCACTATCCGCGTGTTTCAAGGTGAACGGGATATGGCCAATGACAACAAACTGCTGGGGCAGTTCGACTTGGTCGGTATACCACCAGCGCCGCGCGGCATGCCGCAGATTGAAGTGACGTTCGACATCGATGCCAACGGCATCGTGCATGTGTCGGCAAAGGATCTGGCCACACAGAAAGAGCAATCCATCAAAATCACGGCGTCCAGCGGGCTGAGTAAGGATGAAGTCGAGAAATTCGTTCGGGACGCGCAGTCCCATACGGAAGATGATAAGAAACGTCGCAAGCTGGCGGAAGCCAAGAACCAGGCGGATAATCTCGTTTATCAAACGGAAAAAAACATCACGGAATACGGCGACAAAGTCTCCGCTGAGGAAAAGACGAAAATCCAAGATGCTGTCGCAGCCGTCAAAAAAGCACTCGAAGGCACCGATGCCGAGGCTATCGAATCGGCGACGCAATCACTGATGACGGCTTCGCACAAGTTAGCCGAAGAGATGTATAAGAAAGCCGCCGCATCTCCTGGCCCGCAACCAGACGCCTCGTCCTCCGGCAGCACCGGTGAGACCAAGACCGACGAGAAAGTCGTGGACGCAGAATTTGAAGAAGTGGACAAAGACAAAAAATAGCCTAGAATAACGCACTCAGACAACCTGAGTTCCCGACACCGTCGGGAACTCACCTATTTGATATTTCAATTCGCCATGGCAGCCGTGTCAAAACGCGACTACTACGAAACACTCGGCGTCGATAGAAGCGTATCCGACGACGATCTAAAAAAAGCCTATCGAAAGCTCGCGCGCCAGCACCATCCAGATCTCCATACCGGCGATCAACAGAAAAAAACAGCCGAAGAAAAATTCAAAGAGATCAACGAAGCCTACGAAACGTTGAGCGATCAAGAAAAGCGGAAACGCTACGACATGTTCGGTCATGCCGGGGCACAACAAGGTGGGCCAGGCTTTGACGGGTTCGATTTCAACCGCGGCGGATTCGGGGACGTCTTTAACGATATCTTCGAAGATTTTTTCGGCCAAACGCGAGGAGGTGGGCCAAATCGGGCCGAGCGTGGCAACGATCTCCAATATAACCTCGAGATTGAGTTCGAAGAGGCTGTTTACGGAAAAGAGGCCAAGCTCAAAATCCCACGTTGGGAAATCTGCGTCGACTGCAAAGGAACGGGGGCCAAGTCAGCGGCGTCCATCAAGACATGCGCCAGCTGCAAAGGTGTTGGTCAAATTCGATTTCAGCAAGGGTTCTTCAGCGTCAGCCGTCCATGCGGTCAATGTGAAGGCACCGGTCACTTTGTCACGGAACCCTGCTCGACCTGCCAAGGACGTCAACGTGTTTACAAAGAACGCACCATCGCCGTTCATATTCCAGCCGGTATTGAGACCGGCATGCGACTCCGTCTCTCCAATGAAGGAGAGCATGGCCCCAATGGTGGCCATCCCGGCGACCTCTACGTAGCGGTTACCGTCAGACCCCATAAAATTTTTCATCGCAAGGGGCTCGATATCGCCTGTGATGTGCCGGTCAATCTCGTCACGGCCGCGCTCGGTGGAAAAGTGGAAGTCCCGACTCTCACGGGGGCAACAGTCATCAAAGTGCCGCCCGGCACACAACATGACAAGGTGCTTCGGATTAAAGGGTTAGGGGTTCCCAGCCTGAAGGGCGGATCGACAGGCGATCAGGTCTATACGATCAAGGTCCAAATCCCCACCAAATTGACGGCCCGACAGAAAGAACTCCTGATGGAGTACGCGAAAGAAAGTGGCATGACTATGGAAGCCAACGGCGACGGCTTCTTTGATAAGATGAAAACCTTCTTCGAGTAGTCTCCCCTACCCATCCGGGTTAATCCCTCTGAGTCCCTCATGCCTGTGTTGTTTGTTTCCCCTGAGCGCATCGATCAGCAGACCATAGTGGTCACCGGCGATGTGCTCGTGCATCTCCGAGACAGTTTGCGCATCACAGTCGGCGAGACTCTGTGGCTCAACAACGGACAGGGCGCCAAGTTTCGCGTTGAAATCACCGATGTGTCCAAACGAGCGGTCACCGCACGGGTTCTCGAAACGATCCAGGAACCACCCCGCCAGACGCCTTGTCTCATCCTCGGCCAATCGCTGCTCAAGGGGGAGAAGATGGACTGGGTCATTCAAAAAGCAACAGAGCTCGGCGTGAGCGAAATCGTGCCGATTGAAAGCCGGCACAGTGTGGTACAACTGAAAGCCGACCGCGTGGATCACCAGCTCGCCCGTTGGCAGCGAATCGCCTTAGAAGCCTCCCAGCAATCCGAACAGTGGCGTATCCCCACCGTCGCTAAGCCACAATCTCTCTCACTCCTTCTGACCAGCCTGGCAACCGGCACGCGCACTCTCATGCTGGCCGAACGACGAGAAGGGATCAGTTTGCAGACGGTCGCACTTCCGCAACAGGCAAGCGAGTCAGTGCTGATCTTGATCGGACCTGAGGGAGGCTGGAGCAAAGAAGAAATGGGGATCGCTGAACAGGCAGGAGTGGTCCCTATTACCCTTGGTCAGCAAATCTTACGATCAGAAACGGCCGCCATTGCTGCCATCAGCATCCTGCAATCGCGCCTCGGCAGACTGAGCTAAAGAAGAACTGATGACACTGTGAGAAATTCCGAGGCTCCCCTCTGTGATTGTGGCACAGGGAGTTCGGAATCGCTCGTCCAGTATCGGGCTGTTGATTTTGGAGCGACTAGTCAGTGAGTATGCGTCAAACAGGCGCTTGCACGCGATAGGCTGGCGGATAGTTGTGAGGATTATGCCATTGATGGGAGCGAGCGTGGGGACGCTGCATTCGATCCGGGGTCTAGCTGGTTGCTAGAGAGGTGGACATTCGCATGTTCGATTGGTTGACTCAATCAGAGATGTGGATCGCGTTGGGCACGCTGACGGCCCTCGAAATTGTCCTCGGAATCGACAACATCATCTTCATCTCCGTCCTCGTGAGCCGGCTCCCTCAGCAGCAGCGAAACCTAGCACGCCGTCTTGGGCTAGGCCTTGCGATGATCGCACGACTGGGATTGTTATTCTCGATTTCGCTTGTGATGGAGCTGACGGCTCCCTTATTCACGCTGCTGAACCAAGCGATCTCAGGGCGAGATCTGATTCTCATCATCGGTGGATTGTTTCTCCTCGCCAAAGCCACCCACGAAATTCACGAAAGCCTAGAGGGCGCGGATGACGAAGCAGCCGCATCGGCTCCAGCCAGTTTCGGGATGCTGTTGTTTCAGATCACGGTTCTGGATCTCGTCTTTTCTTTAGATTCCGTCATCACGGCCGTTGGGCTCGTGGAGGACGTCTCGGTCATGGCGACGGCGATCATCGGAGCCGTGCTCGTCATGCTGTTCGCAGCCCGTTCGATCGGCGAATTCGTCGATGCCCATCCAACGATCAAGATTCTCGCGCTATCTTTCCTGATC
>JACRQB010000067.1 GCA_016222925.1 Nitrospirota bacterium
TTGCAGAGGGGAACCGCGAGCGACGTCGTGCTAGAAGCAGGTGAGCTTGCCGCTCCAGCCCATGAGGCGGGAAGTCCGATGAGGATGATCATTCCCACAAAGACGGTCGGTATGGAGAAGCGCTTCATCTTGTGTCTCCTTTGGTGTTAAATCCTACGGTCGACTGTCTGGGCTAGGCGTTGCAAAGCCGTGGAAATCCGAGTGTCATAGGCCGGCACGGGCTCAAGGGAACGCAGCGAAGTAGGAAGTTCTCCCAACTGTGCAGCCGCATGGCGCCGCAATTCGGCCAAGCCAGGCGATGGAGCAAGCCGGCAGCCATCCTTCATGACAGGTTGGAGCAGCGGTTCGCCGGGTAGTTGGTCGTCATGTGTCGTGACGATGTCATAGTCCAAATGCCTGTCATTCGCATAATACCGATAGACTTGTTTTCGGCCAGGCCAGGTGACTTTGCCTTCCGATCGCTTACGGCATGGCTGGCCCGCATATTCTTGGAGCTTGTAGGCACAGTCCAGTGAAGGCGCGTCAGATGAGGTTGTCATGGCCGTTCCGACGGCGAAACTGTCGATCGGCGCGCCGACTTGGATCAAATCGCTCAAGCGATATTCGTCGAGGTTGCCGCTGGCGAGAATCTGTGCGTGAGGCAGGCCTCCTTCATCCAGAATGCGTCGAACTTTTCTGGCATGGTCGGCCAGATCACCGCTGTCCAGTCGTACTCCTTTGATCGTGATGCCTTTAGCCTTGAGGGGCCGGGCTAAGGCCACAACTTTATCGGCAGCCGCTTCCATGGCGTAGGTGTCGATCAGGAGGATGACGTTGTCCGGCTGACTGTGGGCGAAATGCTCGAAAGCAAGAGTCTCGTCCGCGTGGGCCTGCACGAACGAATGGGCCATGGTGCCGTACAGAGGAATTCCATACGCCATGCTGGCGAGGACGGTCGCAGTTCCGGCGAAGCCAGCCAGATAGCTTGCCCGCGCGGCGAGGAGACCGGCTTCGGCGCCGTGCGCGCGGCGCAGCCCAAAATCGATGAGCGGCTTTCCCCCTGCGATCAATACCGATCGTGCCGCCTTGGAGGCCACCATGGTCTGAAAGTTCAATAGGTTCATCACACGGCTTTCAACGAGCTGGGCTTGAGGAAGCGGTGCGATGATTTGGAGGATCGGCTCGTGGGGAAAGAAGATCGTTCCTTCAGGCATGGCCTCCACATCCCCGGTGAACTGCAGGGTTTCCAGGTAGTGAAGGAGCTCCGAGCTAAACCGCCCCGATTGATCTAACCAAGCCAGTTCTTCCTTTGTAAAATGCAAACGTGAGAGAGAGTCCAACACTTGTTCGAGACCGGCTGCGACTATGAAGTTCCGGTGGGCGGGCAGTTTGCGGACAAAGAACTCGAACACAGCGGTTCCGTCCATTCCCTGTTCCAGATAAGCCTGGGCCATCGTAAGCTCATAGAGATCGGTCAGTAGAGCACTGGCCGAAGGATTCATGATTGGAGCATTTTCCATCGAATAGGTGTGGCTCCCAGACGAAACATCTCTTCTTCGGCGCGCCGACCGTCGTCAGGACAAAGATTGACCGCCTTGATGCCGTCCACCAACAAGCAGACGTTATAACCCAGCATCCGAGCGTCTTTGACCGAGTTCAAGACACAATAGTCGGTTGCCAATCCACCGATGAACAGCCGCTGTACACTCAGAGCCCGTAGATGCCGATCCAGTGCGGTATTCTGGAATGCCGAGTAGGCCTCTTGGTCACGGTCGATGGCCTTGTAAATGATGACGGCCTGTGGTGGCGTCGCGAACGACGTTGGCGGCAGTGAGCCGGGTGAACCGGCGACACAATGCACAGGCCAAGGCCCTCCCTGAGGCGTAAAAGAACAATGGTTAGGCGGGTGCCAATCACGAGTCAGAAAAATGGGGAGACTGTGTGTCTGAAATAGCCGAACATAGTTCTCCAGGATTGGCAGAATTTCATCGCCATCACTGATTGCGAGTGCTCCACCTGGCAGGAAATCGTTCTGAATGTCAGCAACGAGCAACGCATCATAGGCTGTAAGGGCAATCATGGGAGTCGTTGCGAAGTTTGAGAATCTGCTGATCTGTTGATCTTTTGATTCCCAGGCATGAATCAACAGGTCATCAGATCGTCAAATCATCAGGCCAGTCATCGTGCCTGTTGCGAGAGAAGGCGAATGTACGCCACGGCGTCTTGCATTTCTCCATCGGTGAGCTGGCCGCGCCACGAATGCATCGGGCTGAAGACCACACCGTGCTCGATCGTTCGCAGTAACTCTTCATCGGATTTCAGGAAGGACCGAAAGCGCTGAAAATCGGCCGGTGGTACTTTCAAGGAAGTGGTGGCAGGGCCGTCTCCTCGACCGGTAAGACCGTGGCAGTCCTGACAGTGGTGCTGATAGACCGCTTTCCCGCGTGTGATGTCTGGCGGATAGTCTTGCGCATAGAGATCGAGTATGGCCGTACTGCTCAGAGTAAAGATCCCGCAGAGTCCTACAGCGAGTAGTCGATCTCGAATGAGCCGTTGTGGCGTCTCGATCATGTTGTTAGCTCTTCTTCGTGGTGTGAGCGATAAAGGAACTGAACAGCTGCTGCAGCTTCTTGCTTCCGCAGGCCGGGCATGCAACCTCGCCTGCCGCATGCTCTTTCAATGTTACCACGATCAACGATTCCTTCCCGCAATCGAGGCACTTATAGTCGTACATCGGCATGGTGCGTCCCTTTCGACAATCAGCCGAAAATCATGAGTGGATAGGTTCCCTGGTGCAACAGCGCATGGGACACGCTGCCGAGCACCATACGGATAATGCCCCGGCGTCCACGGGATCCCGCGAGAATAAGGTCTGGATTCAAGGCCTTGGCTTCCTGAAGAATTCCCTCGACCGGGGTCCCTAACGTGGTTGCCACGCGGGTTTGATAGCCTAATGGTCTAAGTTTGGCGGCTATCTCGTCGAGGAAGTCCTTCGCTTTGCCGTGGGCGCTTCACGAAAGGGTTTCTGTTGAAGGAAGGAGAGGGCATGGTCTGCATCATAGCTCCCTTGCAGGGGAAGCAAGATATGATGAAGCGTTTTCAAGGGGCCGGGAAGAATCAGTTTCGCGCCAGGCCCGAATGTCAGCACTCGGTGGGAGACGCTTCCAACGAGCCGTTCCTTGATCGGTCCAAGGCCTCGGGCACCCACAAGAATGAGGCCCGCCTTGAGTTGTTCAGCCAAGGCCACGATCTGATCCACCGGAGATCCAACGACCAAATGCTTCGTGACCGGTCCGGCATCTAATGGCAGCAAGGACACGATGCGATCCAACAAGCGAGTCCCGTCGTCGCGCATGTTGCGCTCGACCGATTCGTACAGTTCTTGTGCCACTTCCGGCATCATCATGGGATAGGCTGGACTCGGGACATCGAGTACATGCACGAGGTGCAGCTCTTCGGCACGAGCCAGGTATTTCAAGGCGCGCACGGCTTCATACGAGTTGTCGGAACCGTCGACTGCGAGCAAGAGTTTCATAGCATCACCTTTAGGCTGTGGCCTTGCTGATTTGTTCCAACATGAATTACATGGGTAGTAAGGCCGTCGCGATCATCAGATAAATCCCCACGCTCAAAATGTCTTGGACAACGGTCGCTACCGGTCCGCTGGCCAGGGCCGGATCTGCTCCGAGACGCGCCAGACCCATCGGCAGGAGGCTGGCCATAATGGTGGCTATAACCGCAGTCACCCCCAGTGAGGCTCCCACGACCACTGCTAAGGCCGGATGTCCGTTCCAGAGCCACAGTCCTCCACTTGCGACAACTGCGACGATCGCTCCGATGGATGCTCCGATCACCGATTCTCTCGCTAATTGCTCCCACAACGAGACTTTTCCATAGGCCAACCGGCGAACCAAGATGGTTTCAGTTTGGGTCCCGACGGCATCGGCCATATACACCACCAAGGGAAGAAAGAACGCGAGGGCCACTTCGTTCTTCAGCGAGGTTTCGTACGCCGAGGCCACGCCACTGGCTAAGAATCCTCCGCCCAGGCCGACCATCAACCATGGAAGACGCGCGCGCACAGCGGTGAGCGTCTGTTGCACGGTGAGCGACAGATGGAGATGGTCCATTCGGCTTACGCCGCCCATCCGCAAGAAATTGTCCACATGTTCCTCATGCAGCAGGGCCAAGAGCCTTCCGATCGGAATGGCGCCCAACAGCCGGCGACGATTGTCGATGACGGCCACATCGGCGTCATGGCGTTCGACCGCGCGCAGCGCGACTGTCTCGGCCGCATCGCCAGGGAGGACTTCAATTGGAGGGGAGCCTTCGAGTTCGGCCAAGTAGGTCTGTTCCTTCGCCTGAAGCAGTCGCTCGATCGGAACCTGGCCGACTAGTGTGGCCTGATCATCAACAAGGTAGATATGGCCCACCTCGTCCCATGCATGACCTCGAAGCGCCGCGATCATCTCTCCCACTGTGCGGTGTCTGTCGCTTCGGGGAATGTCCAGAGTCATCAAGTCTGCGGCAGTCGCCATCCCGCTCCTTCTGGTCGACCGTTACTGACAATCTGCAGGGCAGAAGAAGACGAAATAAATCACGATTGCCAGGCCCAACCCCACTGCTCCGAGCAGGAGCCACTGTGCACGTGTCATTCTTCTCCCCCTTAGTACAGATGGTCCTCAGCAAGTCCAATGCCGTCATAGGCGTACCAGGTGAAACGTGAAATGTGAAAGGAATCCGGGGCGGTTTAGAGGCACTTATTCTTGCCTCTCACTTTTCACCTCTCGCGCGTCAGGTCCTGTGTCGCCTTCTGCTACAGAGAGCGAATGACTGCTGTGGCAGAGAGCCCCTGCTTCCGGAGACGGTCCTGTCAGCCAGTAGCGGATCACGAAAGCAACCAACTGCAAATTTGTGGTTTCTCCAATCTCTTCACTATCTCTGGAAGCTCTTCGTGGGTGGCATCGCCCTTGCTCAAATTGTTTGTAAGTCAGGAGGATCGTTCATGGAATATGAGAGGGATATCTTCAAGGCCATTCTGGTTCCGGTCGATTTTTCCACCTGTTCCGACGAGGCATTCCGGGTTGCTTGTCAAATGGCGCGGCTGTGTGGGGCGACAGTGCTTGTTCTGCACGTGATCGACACCAGTGCGCTTGCCGCATTCAATCGATTGGGTTTGCTGGCGGTTCCGTCCGATGCCGCGCCACAGCGCCGTCGGTTGCGCCATTATGCCCGCCTCAAAGTAAGGCAGTTGTTGGAGTCGAAAGTAGCCATGGATGTGAAGATCACGCGCCTGATCGTGGAGGGGGCGCCTTTCGTCGAGATCGCCAAAATTGCGCGCACGGGGGATATCGATCTGGTCGTGATAGGAAGCTACGGAGGCCGGTCCGGCAGTGTAGACAAGATCTTCTTTGGCAGCACGGCGGAAAAGGTCGTTCGCACAGCCGGATGTCCTGTCTTGACCGTGCCGCTTGAGGCATCCGCGCCACAGCGGAAGTCCATGCGTTGATCAATAGTTCATTGGCAGATGGAGGATCTCATGACGATTGGGGTAAGTCTGGTACAGTGGCGCAGGTTGGGGATGGTGCTCTCCATGGTCTGTCTGGCCTGGATGTATGGGTCGGTTCTCCTGGCGCAATCCGAACAAGTGGTGGACGTGACGATCAAGGATTCTCGTTTTGTGACGAAGCAAAGTCCGCTGCGTCTGGGCTTTCCTACCGTCATCAAGGTGCAGAATGAAGATGCGGAGCGACACGATTTCAGCTCGACCATGTTTGAAGGGATTCCGACACAGATTGAAAAGAACGGTGTGATTGTGTATGGCCGAGGGGTGGGGGGTGTCTTGCTTGACCCGAAACGGGACGCCACGATTCGATTTGACATGACGCGACCAGGTCGCCATGTCTTTCGATGCTCGATTCACCCGACGATGAGCGGAGAACTGCTCCTATTGAGTGCGGAGGCGGTGTGACGGTGCCAGCAGGGAGATTGAAAATTCTCTTTGCCACTGACGGGTCACAGGGATCGGCGACGGCGGAGGCCTATGCCTGCGCGCTCGCCCAATCGTGGGGGGCCTCGCTGACCGTAATGAGCGTTCTGGAGTTTCCTCCTGGGATGAACCCGGACTATGCGGTGAATCGATTGTACTTGGATGAGTTGATGCAGGAGGCAACAACGAGGCTGGTGGACTTAAAAGTGCGGGTGGGTGGCTTGGGGCTACCGGTCCAATCACGCATCGCCACAGGAATCCCGAGTGAAGAAGTGCTGGCCGTCGCACGGGCTGAAGACGCGGATTTGGTCGTGGTCGGAACGAGAGGGAAGACCGGTCTCGAGCACGTCTTGCTGGGAAGCACGGCTGAGCGAATCATTCGTATGGCACCCTGTCCCGTGTTGGCCGTCCCGGGGGCGAAACAGCTCGCAGGTGAACACCAGAAGGCCACCGTCACGAGGATGCTCGTGCCGGTCGACTTCTCAGATTGCTCCCTTGACGCACTGGAGTACGGCGCGTTGATTGCACAACGATCGAAAACCTCGGTGAAACTCTTCCATGTGCTAGAGCCGGTGTCGTACGGGTTAGACTTTACGCTCCCCCAAATGGCCCAGCGGGAATCGAGCAAGACAGCCATGACGAAGCGGCTATCGGATTTCGTCTCCACGCTCACTTCTCTCGGCCTTGCGTCCGAATTCCTGATATCGGGTGGGCTGCCGGCTGATTCTATTCTCGATACGGCTCGATCTCAATCGGTCGATATGATTGTGATGGGGACGCATGGCCGCCGAGGGTTGTCTCATGCGTTGTTCGGCAGTGTCGCGGAGTCCGTCCTGCGGAGATCCTCCTGCCCTGTTCTCACGGTACGGAGCCCGAAGTTACCGCCAGACCATCGTCGGGTCCTCTCGGGACAATCGATGCCGCCCAATGTGTAACCCAGGAGCGAGTTATGCGAACGCGAAAAACAACAACCGGTAAAGCGAAAGGCCGAGTTGCTCCCAAGATCGGTCGAGCCGAGAAGCCCATCGAATTACCGGATGGTATGTGGGAACGGATCTCGCAGAAAGCGTACGAACTGTGGGAACAGCGCGGCCGTCAAGAAGGGAGCGCGTTTCGAGACTGGCTTGATGCGGAGGAAATCGTCATGGAAGAAATACATGAAGCTCGCGAGTGAACAAGCAACGGGATTCTGGGTTCCACGGCCTCCGGCTCTCGATGCAGTGCTCGTGCGGCTCGAATCGTTGTCGCTCAAGCCGGAGTTCGCCCTGCAGCGGGAGATGGCGCTGGCACGGGCGTTGAGACCGTACCTGGGGGGCATCGCGGGCAGACTCGTCCCACCGCTCGCTCAAGAAACCGAACTCGCCAACCTGTTCCTTCTCTGCGATTTCTATCCTGAAGATGGGCAATTGACGTTGATCGAACAGTTGCGAGACGTCATCACCGAACATATTCCCGAAGAGGAACGGGAGTGGCTCGATCCCTTGAAACATTCCTATCTCGATGTGCTGGAACTGACCTCCTCGCCGAAGCCAGGGAAAGATCTCACCGTGCGGTCGCTCGGAGATCGAACCGCATTGACGGTCCCTGGCCATGAATCCATCAACGATTTTGCGGCAGGCCAGGTGTTGCTGACCCGCCTCGTGTGCACTCCGGATGGCGGCGAATCGGGCAAAGCGGTGTGGGCCGGCTGCGGAATCGTCATGTCTCAGGCCGATGCCAACTCGCTGCTCGAGATGACCGCAGAGTGGCGGAGAGAAATGGAGATGACCACCGGATCCTTTGTGTTAGGGGAGTGGAGGGAGTTTACCAAGCGTTATGGGTATATGCTGCTCTGGGCGTTCGCGCAACTCCGCACGGACGCGTTGGTGGACGCCGTCGTCCATATTTGCTATCGCCGTCCCGATGACCAGCCCTATCTCTATGCTGTGGCCCTGTACGACCACCATGAGTATCGGTTCTTTGCCGATGGGTTGTCCGAGATGAGCGAGCTTAAACCGGAGAAGACGGCGCCTCAGGTTGGAAGGCAAGGCCAGACCGACGAGATTCCTCTGGCTCGCACATGGGTGCAGCGGGACGGGAGCGGCGGGACTGACTCTATTGTCGCGAAGGTGACGCTGACGTCGTCCCAGCTCATCGTGGAATGCGACAGTCCAGCGAGACTTGACCGGATCAAGCATCGACTCGCGGCCTCGTTTGGATTTTCACTGCATTTCAGAGGTGAGACGTTCGTGCCGCCTGCGCGGCAATTATCGATAGCCGAGCTCATGTCCGATGCGCCGCCTCCGTTGGTCGTGACACCGGAAGAAGACCATACGCTGCTCAACCAGTTTCTGGAAAAAGCCTACTTGGAGTGGTCGGATCAGCCTCACCTCGCGCTCGGTGGGCACACGCCGCGCCATGCCGCTGCATCCGCCGCCATGCGCGGCAAGGTCGGCGCCCTCATCGATGAAATGGCCCGGCATGATCCGGGCCGTCGGCGATGTGGTCGACCGGCGTTCGATTACAATCGGCTTCGCGCCCATGTAGGTGTGGAAGAACTGCCGGAGTAATTCAAGCCGCACCCCTTGCCTCCTGACGAGATGGAGTATACAACCATGCCGCAGATCATGAAAAAGCCGGAGGACCGACGGAAACATCTGTAGGGAACAATCGATGACGGATCAGCTCAAGACGGTCGGCATTCTCGTTGGTGGAGGGCCTGCGCCAGGGATCAACAGTGTGATCAGCGCGACGACGATCCGCAGTATCCTTGGAGGATCTGACGTCCTCGGGCTGATCGATGGATTTAAATGGCTGATGGAGGGGAGCCCTGGGCAAGCGCGACCGCTCTCGATCGAGGACGTCAGCCGAATCCATTTCCGGGGGGGGGCGTATTTGGGCACCTCGCGCGCGAACCCAACGAAGAGCGTCGAGCATCTCGACAATGTCTTGTTCGGACTGTCGAGTCTCGGCATCACGCGGCTGGTGACGATTGGCGGGGACGACACCGCATTTTCGGCTATGAAGCTGGAGGAACGGTCTAACGGTCAACTACAAGTAGTCCATGTCCCCAAGACGATCGACAATGATCTGGATCTTCCTCATGGGATTCCGACATTCGGGTTTCAAACGGCCCGTCACGTCGGGGCGGAGATCGTGAAGAACCTGATGGTAGACGCCCGCACCACGACACACTGGTACTTAGTCGTGACCATGGGGCGCAAGGCCGGCCATCTCGCCTTGGGGATTGGAAAGGCCGCCGGTGCGACGCTGACGATCATTCCTGAAGAGTTTCAAGAGAGGCCGGTCAAGTTGCAACGGGTCGTCGATCTCTTGATCGGAGCCATAATCAAGCGTCTGGAACATGGTCGGGCCGACGGGGTTGCGGTGCTGGCCGAAGGACTGATCGAAATCATTGATTCTCGTGATCTTGGCGGGTTAGAGCATGTCGAGCGAGACGAACATGGCCATTTGCGAATGAATGACGTGGATCTCGGCGATCTGTTGCGGCGCGAACTGACGAAGCAGCTTCACCAGTTAGGGCTTTCCATCAGCCTGGTGGCCAAGAACGTGGGATATGAGCTTCGCTGTGCCGATCCGATTCCATACGATATCGAATACACACGCGATCTCGGCTATTGCGCCGCTCAGTATCTGCTCGACGGCGGAACATCAGCCATGGTCTCCATTCAAAACGGACGGTTCACCCCGATTCCGTTCAAACAGATGGTGGATTCTTCCACAGGACGGACGAAAGTGAGGATGGTGGATATCGATTCCCAGTCCTACCAGATCGCTCGGCAATACATGATTCGACTCACAGATGAAGACATGAATAATCGGGATATGTTGGGCCGCTGTGCCGCCTTGGCCAACCTGTCTCCGGAGGCGTTTCGAGAACGGTTCGGTACAGTTGGTTGAACAACATGGGTCTAGCTCGTCGAAAATAAAGGATATCCGACATGAAGATTCTTGCGACAGTTGATGGGTCGAAACATGGTCAGTGGGCGATCGAGTGGTTAGCGGAGATGCCGTTCGCGGTGCAGCCGGTCGTTCGTGTGCTGCATGTTATCGATGTGGCGAGCGTTCGGGCTCCTTTTATGATCCAGCCGGCGATCGTCGGGACCGGACGATACATTCAGTCCGAAGTGAAGCGCCTGGAAACAGCGGCTAAGTCCACTAAAAAAGCATCGGAGGGCTTATTGTCGACGCTCGGCTTGAGTGGGACTGTGACGACCGACCAGGGCGCGGTGGCAGCGACGATCATGAAGCATGCGCAGCGTGGGGTCGGCCTCCTGTCGATCGGGGCCCGAGGCTTGGATGCTTTGGATCGGTTCATGCTGGGCAGCATCTCGAATCATGCCATCCACCATGCTCCTTGCTCGGTGCTGGTGGTGAAAGAGTCCCCTCGCCCCGTCCGGCATTTGATACTGGCAGTCGATGGGTCGGCTGCCTCGAATAAGGCGGTCCAGTTTCTTCTTCGCACGATCAATCCAATGCCTGATGGTCCGGATCATGAACCGGTCATGGTGACTGTGATGCACGTGGTGCCTTATTTTAAGTATCCGGAAGTGAAAGAAGCCGGGAACGCGCTGGTGGAGCGCTATAGTGCTAAGCTCTCGAAATCAGGCTTCCAGATACGTGAAGTCTTGAGGCTGGGGAAGCCGGCAGACGAGATTCTGACAGTGGCCAAACAGGAGAAGCCGGATCTGATTATGACCGGAGCGAAGGGGTTGGGCGCAATCCGCCGAGTGCTGCTCGGCAGCGTCTCTACCCGTGTGGTGCAACATGCCCACTGTGGAGTGCTCGTGGTCCGCTGAAGATCAAAAGTAGGGGGTGGCTCATGGCCGGAGGAACAGGCTTGACGGAAAGGAAGAAGGCGCAATAGACTGACACCCTCTCGGATCAACAAGAGAGGGAAACGTATGACCGCATTAATGAAGATTGACCAAGAGTCGCTCCCCGATCGTTTAGTGACGGGGCTTTCAAAAATCGGGTTGGCGATGAAGAGCCGTGCCTGGAGGCGAAAGGGACGGGCAGGGATTGGTCCCTTGCAAATCCAAGTGCTGACGTTTCTCCGATCTCGGCCGAATCATTCGGCTACCGTTTCGACGATTGCCCGAGAACTCTCCGTGAAACTGCCGACTGCTTCTGAAGTCATCCGAACGCTTGAGGGTAAGCGATTGGTCCGCCGGCGCCGCCGTGAAATCGACAACCGCGTCGTGACGGTTCACCTCACCTCCCTCGGGGCGAAGGCAGGCCATGTGGAAAACCGATGGCCGGAGATTCTGGCGTCTGCGACCAAGAATTTGTCCGTGCAAGAGCAGGTCGCGCTTCTGAGTTCGCTCGTGAAGCTGATTCGCGCGCTTCAATTGCAAGGAGAAATCCCTGTTGCGCGCATGTGCGTCTCCTGCGAGCATTTCCGTCCGCATGCCTATGCGGAATCGGACCAACCTCATCACTGTGACTTCTACAATGTTGCGTTCGGAGATCGAGCATTCCGCCTTGATTGCCCCGAGTACGTGGAAGCTCCAGCGGAAGATCCGAGTAAGAAGGCTGATTCTCACAAAGCTGAGACCATGGCCCAAGGCTTAGCTGCCGGGTGACGATTTATCATGGGGCAGCTTCTGGAACGGCTGCTCTGTTCGGCTGAGGTAGAGTGCTCCGTCCCCCTCGATCTGCCTCATTAAGTCTTCCAACGCTCCCTGTAGGGCGGTTTCGATGGGGTCGCGGTCGGACGCCGTGACCCACCGCACCGATGATCCCGCTGCAGTGTGTTCGGCACGATAGGACTTCATAACTTCGGCAGCTTCGCTCATCTCTGCTTGTAACACGATTCGATACTGATAGAGGCCACTGCGAGAGGTCAGCCTCAATTTCGTGGCCACGCGAAGCGTCAGGTCGGCTGGGTCAGGCGAGACCGACGTGAAGGTGCCTCGTTGTTGCAGGCATCGCACGACGGCCTGTTTCAGGTCGAGATGCGGCCATTCCAGTAAGGCGATGCCTGGCCGATGGTCCGCGCCTTCCATTGCAATCGGGCTGACAACGGCCTGAAGTGTTCGAGGGATCGTGACGGACGACAGGCTGATGGGGAGAGGCGTCACCTGAATCCGATGGACACATCCCGCCCCTGTGATGCAGAGGGCGAGCAGGAGCATTGTGAACCGTATCGAGTGGGTCATCAGCAATCAAGGGATAGGCGGCTCGAACACTCCTCACAGTGTTGTGATCTGCGCGATTAGTGAGTCGAGTTGGGAGAGGGCCCCGACAGGATCTCCAAGTCGTTCAACGCTCGAGCAGCCTGTTCTCGGTAGGTACGTTCCGTCGGGTCCGTGTAGGTATCGACCACACGTTGATAGGAGGCACGGGCTTTCTCCGGTTGCTGCTTGATCGCGAAATATTGTCCCAACGCGATCCAGTTCTGAGCCGCCGTTCCTCGAGCCGTTTTCATTAATGCGAACTCCCGTTCGACCTGCGACATTCCCAGTTGATGACCTTGCTTCCTGACGGTGTCCGCCATCTGATCGGCCATGGCTTCGATCTGTTCATTTTCGTGAACCGCTGCGGCCACTCGATTGGCCTTCAGGTGCGTATAGAAGGTCTCGACGTGGTCCTTCATGACATCCGCTCGTCGTTGATAGGTGTCTGTTGCACAACCAGACAGAAGAAGGACAAACAACGAGATGGCACCTGTCGTTCGGTAGAAGAAGAGGTGAGTGGAGGTTTTCACCTGGGGCCTCGTAGATTAAGAGTCCTTGTGTGTCTATCTATGGGAGTCTAGCATACACCCAGCCGGACAAACACGAGCTCGATCGGCGGTCGCAAAGCCTCTTGAACCTCCGACAACGGCTGCGCTATCCTAGCCTCCGATTTTCTAGCGGTGAAAATCTTCGCGAGGGTGAGGGTGGGCCTTCGAACAACGAGGAGGATGATATGGGAAAGAGCTTAAAAGGGACCAAGAGTCACGACAATCTGAAACATGCGTTTGCCGGCGAATCACAGGCCAATCGCCGGTATCTCTATTTCGCCCGGCGAGCGGACATCGAGGGTTACCCGGATGTCGGCGGGCTCTTCCGGGACACCTCGGAGGCTGAAACCGGCCATGCCTTTGGGCACCTGGACTTTTTGAAAGAGGTCGGAGATCCGGCGACGGGCGTGCCGATGGGCAACACGGACGCGAACCTCAAGTCCGCCATCGAGGGCGAGACGTACGAATATACGCAGATGTATCCGGGGATGGCGAAGACCGCCCGCGACGAAGGATTTCCTGAGTTGGCGGAATGGTTTGAGACCTTGGCGAAAGCTGAACGGTCCCATGCCAATCGGTTTCAGAAGGGATTGGATACGCTGAAGAGCTAACGCGCACGTATCGGCTCACGCTCAGCGGTCAGTTTTCGGCGACGTGACGTGAATCCGTCGGCGAAGGCTGGCCGCTGATTGTTTTTGGAGAGAGGAATGAAAGGTCTCAGTCTCCTTACCCCAATCGACTCCACGCAGTTGGAGAAGGAAACGCTGCGGATCTACGAGGTCTGTGACGGCTGCCGGCGCTGCTTCAATCTCTGTCCCTCGTTCAACACACTCTTAGATCGGATTGATGTGCACGAGGGTGATGTGGCCAAGCTGACCCCCGCCGATCATCATCAAGTCGTCGATGAATGCTACTACTGCAAGCTCTGCTTCAACCATTGTCCCTATACTCCGCCGCATCACTATCAAATCGACTTCCCGCATTTGATGGTTGCCTGGAAGAAGCGTCTTGCGGCGGAGCGTGGCGTTCGGTGGCGAGATCGCCTGTTGATCATGACAGATGTGATCGGAAGACTTGGCAGTGCCACCGCCTCGCTCACGAACAGGTTGTTGGAGAACCGGCTTGTGCGCAGCCTTCTGGAACGAGTCATGGGGATTCATCGGGACCGCCGGCTGTTGCACTTCTCTCAAGAGACATTTTCCCGCTGGTTCAGTCGTCGAACCAAAATGGCCACAGCCGATCCACCCGTCCGCAAGGTCGCCCTCTTTGCCAGTTGTCTCGTAAACTTTCAGGCGACCGACGTCGGCAAAGCGACAGTGCAAGTGTTGGAGAAAAACGGCGTTCAGGTCGTGGTTCCAGAGCAGCGCTGTTGCGGGATGCCCAGTTTTGATATTGGGGATATCCAGGCGATTCAACAGGCTGCTCGAAGCAACGTCGCGTCATTGTACCCGTTGGTCGTCGAAGGGTACGATGTGGTGGTTCCGACCGCCAGTTGCAGTTTGATGTTGAAACGCGAATATCCGGAACTCTCTCGCGATGAGAAGACGAAACGGGTCGCGGAGCGGACCTTCGATGTCTGTGAATATCTGATGGCTATGAAAAAAACAGGCCACTTGGCGACCGATTTCACGCAGAAGCCAGGGCGGGTCGCCTATCAGATTCCCTGCCACCTCAGGGATCAGAATATCGGGTTTAAATCCAGAGAACTCATGGAGTGTGCCGGCGCACAGGTCGAGGTGATCGAACAGTGTTCGGGGCACGACGGCGCCTGGTCGGCCAAGACGGAGTTTTTCCAACTTTCAATGAAGATTGCCGGGAAGGCTATGCGAGCGATCGAGCATTCACAAGCGGACCTTGTCGCGTCGGATTGTCCCTTGGCCGGATTGCAGTTGGATCAGGCCGGCGCGTCGGCCCATGTGGGAGGACGGAGCACTCTGCATCCGATTCAGATTGTCCGTGATGCCTATGGGTTGCCACGACAACCATGAGGCCGGAGTCAGCTTCACGCTGGGCGAATCATGAGAGAGGGGAGACTCGGTGAAAGCAATTGCTCCAGAAGATATTATCCCGTACCAGGAGTACGAGCGGCAGCGTGAGGTCTTTCGAGCGAAGATCATCGCACTGAAGCAGCGGCGGCGCATGGCGGTCGGCCCCTGTATCACGATGGTATTCGAGAATCGTCAAACGGTGCAGTTCCAAATTCAGGAGATGATCCGCGTCGAGCGGATTTTCGATCCGGTCAAGGTTCAGGATGAACTGGATGTGTACAATGCCCTTCTGCCGACTCCGGGCGAGTTGAGCGCGACTCTGTTGATCGAGATTACCCAGGACACGATGATCAAGGAACGGCTCGATCAGTTCATGGGGCTGGATCACGGAGAAAAAGTAGCCATTGTCGCCGGGGGCCAGGAAGTATTCGGCGAATTTGAAGGAGGCCGGAGCCATGAGACGAAAATCAGCGCGGTCCATTTCGTGAAGTTCCGCCCGACCGCATCCATGACCAAGACCTTTGCAGACCTCAGCCAACCTGTTACGATCCGTGTCAACCATGGCGACTATCGAGAAGAGGCGTCTGTGTCCGGCACCATGCGCGAAGAGTGGCTCGCCGATGTAAAGGGCGGTGCGTAGCACCGGAAAACCATGCCCCCTGTTTTGTTGACGAAACGGATTGAATTTGCCGCCGCGCATCGCTATGGACGGCCGGAATGGGATGACGCGAAGAATCGCACGGTGTTTGGGCGCTGCTACAATCCTCCCGCGCACGGACACAACTACCTGCTTGAACTCACCGTCTCCGGCGACATCGATTCGAAGACCGGCATGGTCGTCAATCTGTTCGATCTCAAACGAGTGCTCCTGGACGTGATCGAAGAATTTGACCATAAGAACCTCAATCTCGACATGCCCTACTTCAAAGACCGGATTCCGACCTCCGAAAATTTCGCGCATGTGCTGTGGACGAAGTTGGCGGCTCAACGGGACATCGGCGCCCTCCACACCCTTCGGCTCTGTGAGGACGAAGATCTCTATGCCGAGATCACCGCAGCCGACGGGCCGGACGCCGCTGCCGTCGCGAAACGATATTCGT
Organism: Nitrospirota bacterium; assembly: GCA_016222925.1. Lineage (GTDB taxonomy): Bacteria > Nitrospirota > Nitrospiria > Nitrospirales > Nitrospiraceae > Nitrospira_D. Next base: position 15,784 of record JACRQB010000067.1, read on the forward strand.
TCAACGCGATCCACGAGAGCCATCAGGGGCGAGACTGGGACTGTTATGTGACGGTTCACGGGACGATCGATCCGGTGACGGGCATGGTGACCGACATCGGCGCGCTGGATCGATTAGTGGAAGACAAGGTCATCAAGCCATTTGATGGGCAGGATCTCCGACAGGTGCTTGGCTCAGAAATGGTGAGAGGGGAAGCCCTCGCACAGACCATCTGGGACCGTCTCGCCGGACATCTCTCAGGTGGAACCCTTCGCAACGTCCGCCTCGTCCAAACCCGCGACCTCTCATTCGACTATGGGGGGTAGGCGGTGCCCGTGTACTCCGATCATGGGTGATACAGCATACCAAACCCGCTATGATTAGCCATAAGAGGCGATGTCGCTACCTAATCTTCATCATTTCGGCAAGCCTGTAGCGTCATAGAGTTCCATCACACTTCAACTTCTTGAGCGCTCTATCAAATGGCCGGGTTGGTTCTTTTACGCGGCGATCAAGCGCTTCCAGGTCCAACGCATCCTCTCGAAGAGATTCCAGCACGGCGGCATTGACCAAGTCTGACACAGACCGGTCTGTGGTCGCGGCTTTGACTTTAAGAGCTAGATAGACTTTAGGCTTTAAATAGATTGTCGTGCGAGTGTCCGATGGCATAGCGCTCCTTCCTTATGACGTTTAGACATTATAGCATCATGATGCTAAAGCGCCACCAATCTCCTTCCATGCTCTCTTCTTCCCGGCTTGCCGAAAACGGGTAAGCTTCGGCGCTGATTTCCCTACAGCTGCCTGGAGAACCCCGCATGTTTCAACAAGCCTTCAAGAACATCGACGACGTGCTTCGCAAAGAGGCCGGTTGCACCACTGAGCTGGACTATACCGAGCAAACCTCCTGGCTCTTGTTCCTCAAGTACCTCGATGGGCTGGAACAGGACAAGGCCGATGAAGCCAAGCTGGAAGGCAAGCGGTACAGCTTTATTGTGGACAAAGACTACCGCTGGGAGAGTTGGGCTGCGCCCAAGGGAAAAGACGGCACGCTCGACCACAACAAAGCAATGACCGGGAGTGACCTGAGCGACTTCGTGAACCTCAAGCTCTTTCCCTACCTGCACAGCTTCAAGCAGAAGGCCAGCGGGCCGAACACCATCGAGTACAAGATCGGCGAAATCTTCGGCGAGATCAAGAATAAGGTCCAAAGCGGCTACAACCTGCGCGAGATCATTGACCGCATCGACGAACTGCGCTTCCGCTCACAGGTGGAAAAGCACGAGCTGTCGCATCTGTACGAAGCCAAGATCAAGAATATGGGCAACGCCGGGCGCAACGGCGGCGAGTACTACACCCCGCGCCCGCTCATTCGCGCCATGGTGCAGGTGGTCAAACCAAAAACTGGTGACAAGATCTACGACGGGGCCTGCGGGTCGGCAGGGTTCTTGTGCGAGGCATTCGATTACTTGAAGGCCAAGGGCGACCTGACGACGAAAGACCTCAGCACGCTTCAGACCCGCACCTTCTACGGGAAGGAGAAGAAATCCCTCGCCTATGTCATGGCGATCATGAACATGATCCTGCATGGCATCGAGGCGCCGAACATCATCCACACCAACACACTCACCGAGAATCTTGCCGACATTCAGGAGAAGGATCGGTACGAGGTGGTGCTGGCCAATCCGCCATTCGGCGGCAAGGAACGGAAGGAAGTGCAGCAGAACTTCCCCATCCGCACCGGCGAGACGGCGTTCTTATTCCTTCAACACTTCATCAAGATGCTCAGGGCTGGTGGGTGTGGCGGCGTGGTCATCAAGAATACGTTTCTCTCTAATACGGACAATGCTTCCGTGAGCCTGCGCAAGCTCTTGCTGGAAAGCTGCAATCTGCACACCGTGCTCGACTGTCCCGGTGGTACCTTCCAGGGCGCAGGCGTAAAGACCGTGGTGCTCTTCTTCGACAAAGGCGCACCCACGCGGAAGGTCTGGTTCTACCAGCTCGACCCTGGTCGCAATCTCGGCAAGACAAACCCACTGAATGATGAAGACCTCGCCGAATTCGTGAAGCTCCAAAAGACTTTCGCTGACTCGCCAAAAAGTTGGAGCCTGGACGCCAAGAGCATCGACCAGACGACCTTCGACCTCTCCGTGAAGAACCCGACCGGCGGCGAGGCCATCACGCATCGCAGCCCGCAGGAGATCATAGACGAAATCGCCGCGCTGGATGAGGAGAGCGCGGAGGTGCTGGGGAATATCAGGGCATTACTATGAAAAATGGGTGGTCGTCAAAGCGGCTGGACGAAGTGTGCTGGATCAAGCCGCCAAAAAGTGAAGCTCGCGCCAAGATATCCGCCAATAAGCTTGTCTCTTTTCTACCTATGGAGGACATGGGCATTGATCAAGAGTATGTGAGGCCTACTCAAACAAAACCGCTCTCTTCAGTCATAGGAAGTTACACATATTTCGCGGATGGCGATGTCCTTCTTGCGAAAATCACACCCTGCTTTGAAAACGGAAAACTCGGGATTGCCCAAGGGTTGACCAATGGCATTGGCTTTGGGTCTAGCGAATACATCGTATTCCGCCCCGACAAGACGCTCAGCAAAGAATGGCTTTACTACTATTTGTCTCGCGAAACTTTCCGAGTCGAAGGTGCGGAGCGGATGTCGGGCGCTGTTGGACACAAGCGGGTCTCGATGGAGTTCATTGAAAGCTACCCGATTCCTGTCCCCCCGCTCCCCGAACAGCAGCGGATCGCCGGCATCCTCGGCGAAGTCTTTGAGGGTATCGCCACCGCTAAAGCCAACGCCGAAAAACATCTCCAAAACGCCCGCGCTCTCTTCGATGCGGTTCTCTGTCGTTCGGTGATTGGCGAGACCACGAAGGAATGGCGAGATGCCTGGCGCGGAGGAAGGACAACTGCAGACTCAGACCTCAAATCACTATTTGGCCAAATTGCTACAACTGATCGGAAGCTGGCTCGCAGTGAAGAAACCATTGGCCACGAGGCAATCAGAGACTTACTTCCAGAGGAGTGGCGGCTTGCATCTATCGAGCAGCTTTTCAACCTCATCGATTATCGAGGTAAGACCGCAACGAAGTCAGGCAGTGGGCGTCGCTTGATAACAGCTCGGAATATCAGGATGGGCTTTCTTTCGGAAGAGCCAGTGACATTCATTTCAGAGGAACAATACAAGAAGTGGATGGTTCGCGGCTTTCCGAAGCCCGGAGACATCTTCTTTGTGACGGAAGGGCATACGATGGGGTTTGTCGCGCTGAATACTCGCACTGACGAGTTTGCATTGGCACAGCGCACAATAACGCTCCAGCCGTCTGTCCCGTTCAGCACAAGGTTCTTCTTCTATTTCATGCTCTCTTCTCATTTCCAGAAGCTCGTTAAGTTGAACGCAACTGGAGCGGCTGCCGTTGGAATGAAGGCATCGAAGTTCCGCAGTTTGCCGTTGGCCTTTCCATCCTTTGCCGAACAGGAAATCATTGCCGATAAACTCGACGCCCTCCGCGAAGAAACCCAATGCCTCGAATCCATCTATCAGCAAAAGCTTGCTGCGTTGGACGAGTTGAAGAAGTCGCTGCTGTACCAGGCCTTCAGCGGGAAACTCTAGGAAGCACAATGTCTAAAGAGAGGCCTCCGCAAACGTCCATCCTCCTCTACCAGACCGAAGACGGCCGCACGCGCATCCAGTGTCGTTTTGAGGATGAGACGATCTGGTTGACCCAGGCGCTGCTTGCGGAGCTATTTCAAGTCACCGTACCGACTGTGAATGAACACCTCAAAGGCATATACACCGAAGCCGAATTAGCTCCCGAGGCAACTATTCGGAAATTCCGAATAGTTCGCTCAGAGGGAGCGCGGCAGGTGACCCGCGAAGTCGAGCACTACAGTCTTCCTGCCATCCTTGCTGTCGGCTATCGAGTCCGCAGCCATCGTGGCACACAGTTCCGCCAGTGGGCGACGGCACGGTTGAACGAGTATCTCGTCAAGGGTTTCACGATGGATGACGAGCGGCTGAAGAATCCGCTGGGCAAGGGACAGACGGACTACTTTGATGAGCTGCTGGAGCGTATTCGGGATATCCGTTCGTCGGAACGGCGGTTCTACCAGAAGGTTCTCGATATTTATGCCACGAGCGTGGACTACCAGCCGAACACGGACCTGTCTCAGCAGTTCTTCGCTACCGTCCAGAACAAAATGCACTGGGCCACTCATGGGCATACGGCCGCAGAAGTCATCCATCAGCGGGTGGATGCAGCAAAGCCGCATATGGGTTTGACCACCACGCGCCCAGGCGGGATTGTGCGGAGGGACGACGTCTCTGTGGCGAAGAACTATCTCACGGAAGATGAGCTGCATGCGTTGAACCGGATTGTGAACGCCTACCTCGAATTCGCCGAACTCCAGGCGCTCAATCGCCGGCCGATGACGATGCGCGATTGGATTACCAAGCTGGATGAATTTCTGCGGTTGTCTGGGCGCGAGTTATTGGATCATGCCGGAGCAATCTCCGCCGAGTCCGCCAAGGCAAAGGCTGAGCAGGAGTATGACCGCTATCGGGCTCTCATGGATGCGCAGCCTCGCCCTGTGGATGCGGACTTTGAACAGGCTGCCAAGCAGATTCAGAAGGTGCCGAGGTCGGCGAAGCTCAAGAATAAGAAGCCATGAACGAAGCTGAAACCAGAGCCGAGCACATCGATCCCGCCCTTAAGGTTGCGGGCTGGGGGGTGGTGGAGGGGAGCCGCATTCTGCGGGAATATCCCATCACGCTTGGCCGGATCGAAGGCCTTGGGAGGCGCAGCAAACCCTTGATCGCCGACTATGTGCTGGTCTATCGGAACCACAAGCTGGCCGTCGTCGAAGCGAAAGCTTGGGGTGAAGCCCTCACCGAGGGTGTGGCGCAGGCGAAGCACTATGCGGGCAAGCTGGCCATCCGCTTCACCTATGCCACGAACGGGCAGGAGCTCTACCGCATCGACATGGAGACCGGCAGGGAAGGCGAGGTGCCGCACTATCCCAGCCCAGACGAACTCTGGAACCTGACCTTCGCCAAACAGAACGATTGGCGCGACCGCTTTTCTTCCGTCCCGTTTGAGGATAAGGGCGGCTCACACCCCAGCCGCTACTATCAGGACATTGCCGTTGAGCGCGTGATGCAGGCCATGGCGGAGGACAAGCCGCGCATTCTCCTGACCCTCGCCACCGGCACCGGCAAGACCGTCATCGCCTTTCAGATTGCCTGGAAGCTGTTCCACAGCTGCTGGAACCTGAGCCGCGAGCCGTCCTGTCGCCCACGCATTTTGTTTCTGGCCGACCGGAACATTCTTGCAAACCAGGCCTACAACGCCTTCTCCGCCTTTCCTGAAGATGCGCTGGTGCGAATCGAGCCGAACGACATCCGCAAGAAAGGCAAAGTGCCGAAGAACGGAAGCCTCTTCTTCACGATTTTTCAAACCTTCATGAGCGGGCCTGGTGAGACGCCTTATTTCGGCGAGTACCCACCGGACTTCTTTGACTTCATCGTCATCGACGAGTGCCATCGCGGCGGCGCGAACGACGAGAGTAATTGGCGCGGCATTCTTGAGTACTTCGCTCCTGCCGTCCAACTCGGCCTGACCGCGACGCCTAAACGAAAAGACAATGTGGACACCTACGCCTACTTCGGCGAGCCGGTCTATATCTATTCGCTCAAGGACGGCATCAACGACGGCTTCCTGACGCCGTTCAAGGTCAAGCAGATCTCCACGACGCTCGACGAGTACGTCTATACGCCAGACGATACGCTTGTGGAAGGTGAGATCGAGGCGAAGAAACGCTATACGGAAAGTGATTTCAATAAGATCATCGAGATCAAAGAGCGCGAAAAGAAGCGCGTCGAGATCTTCATGGGCCAGATCAACCAGCAGGAGAAGACGCTCGTCTTCTGTGCCACGCAGGACCACGCCCTGGCCGTACGCGATCTCATCAATCAGCTGAAGACGAGTACGGACCCCAACTACTGCCAGCGCGTGACGGCCAACGACGGCGAACTCGGCGAGCAACATCTCCGTGACTTCCAAGACAACGAAAAGACCATCCCGACGATTCTGGCCACATCGCAGAAGCTCTCAACCGGCGTGGATGCCCGGAACATCCGCAACATTGTGCTGATGCGCCCGATTCATTCCATGATCGAGTTCAAGCAGATTATCGGACGGGGGACCAGGCTCTATGACGGGAAGGATTACTTCACGATCTACGATTTTGTGAAGGCGCACCACCACTTCAGTGATCCTGAGTGGGATGGGGAGCCACTGGAGCCGGAGTCTTGCAAAACGTGCCAACAGCATCCCTGTATCTGCATTAACGAACCGCCCCCGCCGTGCTATGTCTGCGGTCAACTGCCTTGCGAATGTGATAAGGAGCCTTGCCCGAAGTGCGGCAAGCGGCCCTGCAAGTGCAAACGGAAAGCAAAGGTGAAACTCGCCGATGGGAAAGCCCGCACCATCCAACACATGATGGTGACAACTTTTTGGCACCCTGACGGCACGCCTATGTCGGCGCAGCAATTCCTGGAAATGCTGTTCGGGAAGCTCCCTGAGTTTTTCAAGAACGAGGCCGAACTTCGCGCACTCTGGAGCAGTCCCGATACACGCGTCAAGCTTTTACAGGGGCTTGCCGAAAAAGGGTTCGGATCAGAGCAGATGGCGGAGATGCAGCGCATCATCGATGCGGAGAACAGCGACCTGTTCGATGTGCTGGCCCATGTGGCCTATGCGATGGCTCCGCTCACCCGAGAAGAACGGGCTGTTAGGGCCAAGCTAGAGATCAGTACCCACTTCAACAGCAAACATCAAGCCTTCCTGGACTTTGTTCTTGCCCAATATGTGAAGGTGGGGGTGGAGGAGCTGGCGCAAGACAAGCTCTCGCCATTGCTCAAGCTCAAATATCACAATGCCATCGCCGACGCCGTGGCCGACCTGGGCCAGCCGGAGGAGATCAGTAAGGTCTTCGTTGGGTTTCAGCAGTATCTCTATCAACCGCAGATTCAAAGGGGCGTGTAATTACGCTGCTCTACCTCTCCGGAGTTTGTTCATCCGGACATGTTACACAGAGACGATGAGTGCCAACGGCTCGATGTTCATCGGCATGGTGGGCGCGCTGATGTCTCTGGTCAGCGTGTTTGCGTGTAGTCAGAGAAATTTGGAAGGGCGGCTTTTTATGGCTGCTGGTCGGCGTGGGATTTATCGCGCCCTTGGCTTATTGATATGGACATGTTGTCGTCGAATTTGTTGCCCTGATGCCTTGACGGTTGAATCAAGACGGCTGTGATCAATGTTTTGGCTTCTGGCGGTGCTCGCCTGTTTGTGCGGCCCCGCTCTTGGCGTTGAGCAGAGTAAAGCGGGCGGCGTAAGCCTCCTGTTTCGGTAGCCTGAGGAAGACCAGAATTCCGGTATCTGGATGAATCGTAAACGTTCCGTTCCCCTTCAGCTGGTTGTCACCGGACGGTTCCAGTTCCACCTGGATGGTGGCCTTCTCGAACCCGTGTTGGATCGTGGCCTTAGCTTTCGCTCCATCGGAAGGGATACCCTTGTCGGAATGATCGGTCACATACAGCAGCAGCTCTCCGTCCTTGGCAACCAACTCAAGATGATACGGGCCTGCGGCAAGCGATTGCCCGCCGTGAAGGGACTTCACGGGTTCTGCGTGTTTTGCGGAGTGGGCTCCGACCTGCGCCGCTCCGAGCAGCATCGCGCAGAGAGTCAAGTTCACCAGCAGATGTTTCATGATCGATACTCCTAGCAGGCTGTTGAAAAAGTCCGCCAGCGGCGTTCTCGCATCGCTCAGAGGCCTCGACCCTGAAGAAGAATCACGCTGGTGGAGTTTATCCGTTCACCAAGATTCATTTGATGGGTGAACGGCTCACACGAAGTGCGGTATGTACCTCCTCGCCGCTTCGCTCGCTGCGGCTTTGCTGGACGGGTCTTTTTGACCAGCCTGCGCGTTGGCACCCCTTGGAAAATAGTTTGTCAATCTCCTGCTTGAAAACCGCGCCACATCTACCGACGGAGCGGATCTCGACCATTAATGCTTCGGTGAGTGGTGATGGTGGTGAGGGCCGGCATCATCCGCATGAGACGAGGCTTTGTCTCCCTGGTCGCCCTTGGGTCTCAACGGCGTAAAGCGGGCGGCATAGCCGTCTTGATTCGGCAGCTTCATGAAGACGACGACCACGGAATTGGGGGTCAACGAAAAGGTGCCGGAGCCTCTGAGCATATTGTTCCCCACCGGGTGCATGTTCACCTGCGTCCTGGTTGGCCCGTTCTCGATGTTGGCTTTGGCTAAACCGCCGTCGACGCTGATGGGGTTGTCGGCGTGGTCCGTGACGTAGACCGTCAGGTCGCCATCCTTCGCGATCAGCTCCATATGAAATGGACCGGTCATGCGCAATTGTCCGCCATGGGGCGCCTGGACTGATTCAAAATATTCGTCGGTATGGGCACCGGCCGAGAGGGACAGAGTCAGGGTCATGCCACATACCACACCAGCAATCGTCTTGTTCATGCTCTGCTCGCCTCCTAACTCATCGATCGCTCAGTGCTGCCTGATCCAGCGGTTGTGGAAGAGTCTCCGGGTTCACTGACTCACGATGCAGCAGCGGACCTACTTGAGTAAATGGTCTGAAATGAGTGCGACGAGTTCGGCCGGCTCGACGACTCCCTCGCGCGTCAACAATAATTTACCATGCGCGAAGAAATGGGTGGTGGGGTATGTTTCAAACGTGTGGGTCTTCTTGATCTCACGACAGCGGCCCGGCACATGCATCTTGGCCTTGCCGATTTTAATCTTGGGAAATTTCGCGGCGGTCGCTTCAAGAATGGGATCGTAGGCTTTGCAGGGCTCGCAGGTGGCAAGGCCGTATGCAACGACCGCACCGGCGCTGTCGGTGAATTCTTTGTAGTTGGCGTCGCTGACGTCGAGAACGGTGCCAGTCATAACGAGTGCTGAGGTCCGAGTGCTGAGGACTGAGCGTCGGAGCCACCCAGTCCTCAGTTCTCGTTGCTCGGTCCTGTATCGCTAGTTCAATTTTGAGAGCGCGTCGAGGATGTCCTTGTCTTCGCGTGCCGTCTTGATCTCCTGCACCTTCGCGTAGGCGACCTTGCCGTTCTTATCGACGATCACCGTCGCGCGCTTCGAGCAGTTCAGCGGCTCGAAATACAGACCATACGACTTTGCGGTCGTCCGGTGGACGTCCGACAACAAGCGGTGCTTCAGGTCCAGCGAATCCGCCCAGGCTTTGTGGGAAAAAAAGCTGTCGCAGCTGATGCCGAACAATTCCGCATTGGCGGACTGGAACTTGGGGAAGTCATCGGTCAGGCACTTGTTTTCACCCTGGCACACAGGGCTCCAATCCAACGGATAGAAGCAGAGCACGACGTTCTTCTTGCCTTTGTATTCGCTCAACTTCACGTCCTTTTGGTCCTGATCTTTCAGATTGAAGTCCGGTGCTGTATCGCCCACCTTAATTTCTGATGCTACGTCGCTCATTGCAAACCTCCTTATTAGGACATCTATATATGGGTGATGGCTGTACTGAGGTCTCGGATTGGCAGGACCCCACATGAACCATAAGCTTTGTAACCTGTGCTTGAAAAGGATGTCAACGGTCCGATAGGCCTATCGGGCTGTTGAAAAAGTCCGCCAGCGGCGTTCTCGCGTCGCTCAGAGGCTCAACGTATCAAAGCATACGCCTCGCCTCTTCGCTCGCTGCGGCCTTGCTGAACGAACTTTTTGAACAACCCGTGGTCGACTAGACGTCAAACGGGACCCCGATAACATGTTGAGTTATCGACGAACTTACGCGTGTTGAAGTTCTCGGAATCCCAGCATCCGTCCGGCAGGCGAAGCGGTTCGGTAGTTTCTGATGTGAATGGTACGGCCGAGCAGAGGAAGGTTGAGCGCTGCTCCAACCTTTGGAGAATGCCCCAGCCTCAGCAATTCGCCGGCCGAATCCGTCAACAGGTCCTTTGCCGCGTTGTCGGAAAGTCCCTTCGCCGTAAACACTTCAACTTCGTCCAACCCGAACTTGCTGAGTCCGAGTGAGTAGGACCACACGCGGTCCGGGTGAGCGGTGTCGTCATGGATGATGGACACATGGTCATCCAGAAGAAAACCCCCGAGTGTACGAGGCTGCCAGTCCGAGGGATTGACGTACGCTTGCCTAATGACGTCATAGGCTGTGCCTTGCGACAAGAGGGTCAGGCAGCGGGCCAATCGTGTGGCCAAGAGGACGGTATCGGGCATATCACGAGGGGAGGTGACGGACGGTGCAACGGCACCCATGAGGTCATGTTCCCAGGTCAATTGTTTCATCACGTCAGCCACATGACTCATCGGTAGCGGCAGTACCACATGTGCGGACCAAGGGCCGTGGGTTGCCTGCCAGGATTCAGGCGAGCCGTCTTCATGGTGGATGGCCAAGGGGACGCCATATTCACGGTCGTAGAGCGCCTGAACCTCATCGGTTGATGGAGCCGTACCCCGATAGCCGATGAAGTAGAGGGGGGGGCGCTTGGCAGAAGGCTTGGGAGTTTTTTTCCGAATTCTCATACGGCCCCCTGTGACAATTACTTTCCGGATTTCTTCGCCTTGCGGCGGTCATCCGGATTCAACAGCCGCTTACGTAGACGGAGGTTCTGCGGCGTCACCTCGACCAACTCATCGCCCCCAATGTATTCCAACGCGAATTCCAGCGACATTTCGCGCGGAGGGGTGAGCACCAAGGCTTCGTCAGAACCGGACGCCCGCATATTAGAGAGATGCTTTTCCTTGCACACGTTCACATCCAGATCTTCATCTCGACTGTTTTGGCCGATGACCATCCCCCGGTACACTTCGACTCCAGGGCCGATGAACATGGCGCCCCGCTCCTGGGTCATGAAGATGGCGTAGCCGGTACTCGACCCATCTTCGTACGCGACAAGCGAACCATGCGGGGTCACGAGGAGGTCTCGCTCTTCCGCCGGTTCGTAGGCCGAGAAGACATGGTGCAGAATGACGGTCCCACGGGTCTTGGCCAACAGAATATTTTTAAGCCCCATGATGCCGCGTGTCGGAATGTGGTATTCCAAATGCATCTCACTCGTACCGACATCAGAGTGAATCAGCCGCATGTGCCGCATTTCGCCCCGGCGCTTCCCGAGTTCTTCGATAACCGTTCCCTGATAGGTCTCCGGCACCTGGATGGTCAGTTCCTCGTACGGCTCCATGACTTTCGTCGCATCTGTTCGATTAAGACGGAGAGGTGAAGTTCGCCTCGTCCCGCCACGAGAAAGCGATCGGCGCTGTCTGTCTCATTGACGCGGAGCGACACGTTGGTCTCCAGTTCCTTGAACAGGCGCTCACGCAGATGGCGTGACGTGAGGAACTTGCCTTCGCGCCCGGCGAATGGACTGTTGTTGACGGAGAAGGTCATTTGTACGGTCGGCTCATCGATCGAGACCCGAGGGAGCGCGACGGGACGATCGGCGTCGGCGATGGTATCCCCGATGCTCACGTCATCAAGCCCTGCGACCGCGACGATTTCTCCGGCCGCGGCCTGTTCCATGTCGGCCCGTTCCAGGCCTGAATAGACCGCGAGGTCGGAGACCTTTCCGGGAATCTGTGCGCCGTCCTTGCCGAGCACCATGACGCTTTGCCGCCGAGCAATGGAGCCGGACTGGATCTTGCCGATCCCCATCTTGCCTTTGTAGGGATCTTGCACCAGAGCCAGCACAAGAATTTGGAGCGGAGCATCGACGGAAATGGCTGGGGCAGGGATTTTCTCTAGCACGGTATTGAGCAACGGCTGGATATCCGTTCCCGGTTTGTTGACATCCAGCGTGGCGATTCCTTTAATGGCCGACGTGTAGACGATCGGGAAATCAAGTTGCTCGTCGGTGGCGCCCAGATGAACGAACAGGTCGAAGGTGCGGTTGACGACGTCGTCGATGACCGCATCCGGCCGGTCGATCTTGTTGATGACGACAATGGCTTTGTGCCCCAGCGCTAAGGCTTTCCGCAACACGAAGGTCGTTTGCGGCATGGGCCCTTCTTTCGCATCGACCAAAATCAATACCCCGTCCACCATCCGGAGCGTGCGTTCCACTTCCCCGCCGAAATCGGCATGGCCCGGCGTATCGACGATGTTGATCTTCACGCCGTTGTAGATGACGCTGGCATTCTTGGCGCGGATGGTGATCCCGCGCTCCCGCTCTTGGTCCATCGAGTCCATGATGCGTTCGCCCATATCATCGATCTTACGATGGACGTGAGTTTGACGGAGCACCGCATCGACCAAGGTAGTTTTGCCGTGATCGACGTGGGCAATAATGGCGATATTCCGAATATCGCTTCGACGGTCCTGAGGGGCGCGTACGATGGACATAATGACGAGACTTCCTTAATGACAAAAAAGACGCGGTCAGGTGAACACAATCTGAACCTGTTCAAGGTAGGTAACAAGCAGGGCCAGGTCTGCCTCAAGCGAGGCGGCTGATCCTGTCTTCGCTGCCTGCTCGATCGTTACTGCGAGAGCCGCGATGGGCTCAAACCCGTATATGTCGCCGGCACCTCTCATACCGTGTGCGATTCTGCCAACGGTGTGGAAGTCATGCCGCGCCATGGCTTCTCGTATATCCACGATATCCTTTTTTCGGCCAGCTATGAACATGGGCATCAGCGGCTTGAGGTCGGAGTCAATCGTGACGATACAGTTCTCTCCACTTGATGTCTCATTCGTCGAAGAACGATCACTGACGACGGGATCAGTCGAGGGATAGGCAGCTTTTCGTTCTACGGTGCCTGTGTAGAGACGGATGGTTTCAAACAACACCTTTTTCTTGATCGGCTTCGTCAGATGGGCGGTGCAGCCTGCGGCCAGGCTCTTATCTGCTTGTTCTTTGAATGCATTGGCCGTCAGGGCCACAATCGGCGTCGGCCTGCGCTGCTGCTCCCGTTCCCAGGAGCGAATGACCGCCGTGGCTTGAATCCCGTCCATCACCGGCATCTGCATATCCATGAAAACCACATCATAGGTGCCTGATTGAAACTTCTCGACGGCGACTTGACCGTTTTCCGCCATGTCGATTCGGTACGGTGTTTCCTTCAGGTAGAGATTCATCACCTCGCGGTTTTCTTTGAGATCCTCAACGAACAGAATATGGAGCGGACGAAGGCTGCCCGGTCTCTCCACGGTCTGGTCATGATCCGCAGACATCGGCACGGGAGGTTTCAGGCTCAGTGCGAACGCAAGTGATTCGAGGAGTTGCTTGCGGCTGATGGGCTTATAGATATAGCTGGCGACTCTTAGCCCATAGGCTTGTCGTGAGGCATTTCCGAGCATGTCCGAGATGAGCATGACCAGGGGTAATGCCGTGTAATGAGGTCGTGTGCGGATCGCCTCTCCGAGATCCAATCCATTCATGTCTGGCATCCGGTAGTCCAAAATTGCGAGGTCGATGGTCTGCCCCTCGCGCTCAGCGCGGTCCAGTTCCGTCAACGCCGCTGTCCCACTGTCGGCCTCAATCACCGACGCGCCCAATTGGGAAAGATGCTCTCGTATCACGAGTCGATTGATCTCGATATCGTCAACGACGAGAATGTGTCGTCCGCCTAGGTCAAGGCCTGGCTGCGGTGAGACGCCGGATGAACTGGGGGCTTCCGGCAACGGCACCACGAACGAAAATGTGGTGCCCGCCCCCAGCGTACTCTCAACCTGGATCTGTCCCCCCATCAATTCTACGATGCGTTTCGAAATGCTCAGGCCGAGTCCGGTGCCGCCATACTGTCTGGTTGTCGATGCATCCATCTGCGTGAAGCTGTCAAAAATGGTCTGCTGCTTGTCCTGAGGAATACCGATGCCGGTATCGGTCACCGAGCAACGGATGCCGCCTCGGTGGGTCTCGTCCGGCATGAGTTGAATGACGACCTCCCCCCGCTCTGTAAATTTGATGGCATTGCCGATCAGATTGACGAACACTTGGCGCAAACGCGTGGGATCTCCGGTGACGAACGCCGGGATGTCAGGCTGCAGGAACGGCACCAGTTCGGGCTGCTTCGCGTGTGCACGGACCGCCATGAGCTCGGCGGTCTTCTCGATGAGGTCGTGGAGATCGAAGGACATCGCTTCCAGTTCTAACTGTCCGGCCTCAATCTTGGAGAGGTCCAGGATGTCGTTGAGCAGGTCGAGCAGGCTGGTGGCCGCACGGTTGAACCGGTCGACATACTCCTGTTGTTCAACCGAGAGCGATGTGTCCTTCAACAGGTCGGCCATCGCGATCATCGAGTTCATCGGCGTACGGATTTCATGGCTCATCGCGGCGAGAAAGTCGCTTTTGGCCTGAGTGGCGGCTAGGGCTTTCTCGTGGGCTTGCTCAAGCTTTGACTCGACGGCCTTGCGTGCAGTGATGTCGCGGGTGATACCGGTGAAGAGACGGCGGTCTCCAAGACGCATTTCGCTGATGGCGAGGTCCAGCGGAAAGGTCGAACCATCTTTGCGGCGGCCGACGACTTCATGGCCGATCCCGATGATTTTTGCCTGCCCCGTCTCCCGATAGCGGGTGAGGTAGCCGTCGTGCTCCGAATGGTAGGGCTCCGGCATCAGCTGCTTGACGTTTTCCCCGATGATTTCGGCGGCGGCATAGCCGAAGAGCCGTTCGGCGGCCGGATTAAACGTTTCGATCGTGCCCCGCTCGTTGATGGTGATGATGCCGTCGACGGCATTATCCACGATGGCGCGCAGTCGTGCCTCCTGCTCTTGCACGGCCGCTTCCACCCGCTTGCGATCGGTGATATCCTCCATGATGCCGCGCAGCTTGGTAACTTCTCCATTCTCAACAAGCACGGATACGAGATCTCGAATCCAGACGGTGCGGCCGTCGGCGGCCAGCATGCGGTATTCGAAGGTATGCGCACGATGCTTGCGGACCTCCTCAAGACAGTACTGCGGCGCCCAGTTCCGGTCCACGAGATGCATGTGATCCACCCAGAAGGTGGGCGAGGCGAGCCATTGTTCGACCGGATAGCCGAGGATGGCCTCGGCCTGTGGGCTTATGAAGGTAAACTGCGTCGTCGAAGCGTCAGCTTCCCACACGATGCTGTTGACCGAATGGACCAGGTCCTTATAACGGTGCAGGATTTGTTCGAGAGCGTCCTCTGCCTGCTTGCGAGCCGTCACATCTCGGCAGGTACAGAGTAGCCAGTCGTCAAGAGCCTCGTGTGAAGGGAGGAGCGCCAACGCAACCTCGACCACAACCGTGTCACCCGACTTCTTTTTTCCTATGACCTCCCCTCGCCAATCGCCCTGCTGAAGCAATATGGGAAAGAACGAATCTTTGATCTTTGATTCCCATTCCGATGTATAGAGTGTCGTCCAGGGTTTTCCTATCAGGTCAGTCGGCAGGTACCCGTATATTTCTGCGTGGGCCTGGTTCATCTGCGTGTAGCGTCCCTCTCGGTCGAGTAGTGCTATTCCATCGATACCATGGCTGATCGCAAAGCTGAGTTTGGCGTGAATCAGCCTGGACCGTTCCGCGACGACCACCGCCTGTTCTAGCTGGATTTGACGTCTGCGGAGTTCCAGCATACTCAGGGCTTGACGTCCGAGGGCGGCGAGTGCGTGCCGTTGATCAGCGGTCAGTTCCCGAGGGACTCGATCAATGACGCAGAGGGTTCCGAGTGCGTAGCCGTCGTGAGTGACGAGCGGACTTCCTGCGTAAAAACGGATGCACGGGGCCTCGGTGACCAATGGATTGTCGGAAAAACGGGGATCATGGAGGGCGTCTTGCACCTCAAAAATCTCGCGTTGCAGGATGGCATGGGCACAAAACGCAATGTCGCGAGCGATTTCCGCTGCGTCAACGCCGACTTTGGCCTTGAACCACTGGCGATGGGCATCGATGAGGCTGATCAGCGCAATCGGCGTTCCGCAGATCTGGGCGGCAACCATCGATAAGTCATTGAAGGCCGCTTCGGGTAATGAATCGAGAACATGGTATTTCTGCAACTCAGCCAAGCGGGACAGTTCATTCTCAGGGAAGGGCGCGCGTTGCATCGTTATCTCTCTACCCCATGCAAATAAGTCTAGTTGTAACCCCGTCGGACACCGTGAGTGGGTTGATGAAGTGGATTACGGTGTTAATCCTAGAGCAATCATATCAGGCGTATATCAGTAAACAGATAAAAATGATGGTTTTAGCAGGTGAGATGATAAGGAAGGCTAATGGAAAGATCGGAAGGGAGTATCGGGGTGCTCGTAGGTAATCTGCCGGTGATGTCTGCGAGGAGGGCCGCCAGGTGTGCCGGAGAACTGTCCGGACATTGAGATTGATGCATAAGGCAGAATAGAGACGCCTCATCTTCGGACCGTTGGGGAGGGTGGTGCGGAGCCGATGGAGGCGTGCATTTTCTCGCTCCGTGAATACCTGCAAGTCCGCTGCGGAATAAGGCAACGATTCTTTCTCTGTATTGGCATGAAAGCGTTCGGGTTCGATCGGCATCTCGCTTGAGTTTTGGAAGGGCCCATTGTAAGGTTTTGCTGACCCGAGCTCATCTTCACGAGGATTGCATACCCGATGCCGAACGACGGGCGATTTGTGGAAATTCAGAAACAGTCACGCCGCCGCTGGCGTTGGTGGCAGGTCGTCCTGATCGGTGTGCTGGCCTGTAGTATCGTTGGAGCGACGACGGTCGCAGGAATCATCTGGTACTTTTCTCGAGACCTTCCCTCGCTCGATCTGCTCCAAAACTATCAACCGAGTTTGGTCACCACCGTCTATTCCGATGATCGGCAGCC
>JACRQB010000085.1 GCA_016222925.1 Nitrospirota bacterium
AGTCCACCGTCTATAAGCTCGCCCGAATTGGTGAATTGCCAGCATCAAAAATTGGAAAGCACTGGCGGTTCCTTCGCCGTGATATCCATGAGTGGATGCATGGGCGGTCTCGGTAGGGCTCATGACCTGCGCGTGGCGGTCGGTTGATCGTCACAAGAACTCGATGTTCCCTCTCACAGACGGCAAGGCGCCGAGATCATGCGTGGTGGACATGATCCTGCCGGCAACGGTCTCTCGGGAACAAGCATTCTTCCACGCACAGCGCCTATGTCCACGTCAGCAAGGATGCGAGCCGTTCCGGCTCAGGTCGCTGGACGAATATGCCGATATCTGATGAAGCGTCGAGGGGCTGTGGAACGGTCCGACCATTCCACCATGGACAGACCGTGAGTTGTCGCCGCTGTGCGAGTCGAGCAAGTGAAAGGAGGCCGTATGCCAGCCGATCCAAGCATGAAGGTCCTGGTGGTCGATGACATGGTGACGATGAGGAGAATCGTCAAGAACATTCTGAAGCAGTTGGGGTTTGGCAATGTGGACGAAGCGGAAAATGGACAAGAAGCGCTGCAGAAGCTGCGGGTCGATACGTTCGGGTTCGTGGTGTCCGATTGGAACATGCCGGTTATGACAGGCATCGACATGCTCCGGGCCATTCGGGCGGATGAAAAGCTCAAAGCCATTCCCGTGCTGATGGTGACGGCTGAGGCGCAACAAAGCAATTTGATTGAAGCGGTGCAGGCAGGCGTCAGCAACTACATCGTCAAGCCGTTTACCGCTGAGACGATGCAAGAAAAGATCACGAAGATCTTCAAGTAGTCCATGATCAAGCAGATCCGTCCTCACACGGAGTAGAGAGAGGGACTGTGTACAACCCAGAACATAAATTATACGAAGAACTCGGCGCGTTGGCCCGTTTTGTAGACAACGCGAGGAACGCCATCTCGGTGGCCAGCCCCCAGATCATTTCCAGCAGTACGCAACTTCCGACTGCGGCGTCCCATTTGAGTGACCTGAGCAAGATGACGGAGGACGGCACGCTCGAAGTCATGCGTTTGACGGAGATGATGCAGGATAGTCACGGGCAGATCGTCAAGGATCTGTCCGCGGTCGTTGAGGTTCTGCGGGCGATGGATTGCGTCACTCTTGCCGGACGTCTCGGGAACGTGACTTCCGTTCTCGCGCAGGACGATAAATATCTGATGGAAATAATGACGGCTCTCTCCTTTCAAGATCTGGTGGCTCAGCGAGTGAAGAAACTCGTGACCATTCTCGACGAAGTGCAAGGAAAACTGATGGAACTCGTTGTCGTGTTTGGCCTGCAGGGAAGTCCCAAAGCGGCCAGTGACGCGGGGACCGCGGGGGAGTTACTGAAACAACTCGAAGAATCCAAAACGACGGCCATGAAACAGAAAGTTGCCGACGAGATCCTGGCTCAATTCGGGTTCAAATGAGGCGCTCGCATAATGGATATTGCAACCATACTCGGGCTGGTGTTGGCGTTGGGCTCCATTATCGGAGGCCAAGTCCTAGAGGGTGGGCACATCGGCTCGATTATGCAGCTCACGGCCTTCATCATCGTGATCGGAGGGACGTTCGGCGCGATTTGTGTGCAGAATCCGCTGTCGGTGGTCATTAAGGCGTTCAGTTCGCTGTCTCTGGCGATCACAGGCCCCCATATCGACAATAAGGGAACCATCAAGCTGATCCTGGACCTTGCTAACGTGTCGCGAAAACAAGGCCTGCTGGCGCTCGAAGGGAAACTCAAAGACATCAAAGATCCCTTCATGAAGAAGGGAATCCAGCTCATTGTCGACGGAACCGATCCGAAAGCCGTGCACGAGATTCTAGAAATTGAAGTGGAGCACCATGAGGAGCAAGGCGTCCATGCGGCTAAAGTGTGGGAAGCCGCCGGCGGGTATGCACCGACCGTCGGCATTATCGGTGCGGTGCTTGGGCTGATTCACGTGATGGAAAATCTGGCCGATCCTTCCAAGCTGGGCGGCGGTATCGCGGTGGCCTTTGTCGCCACGGTCTACGGCGTGGGCGCTGCCAACCTCTTTTTTTTGCCACTGGCCAATAAGATCAAATTCAAGCTGAAGGAGGAAGCGGGATCCCGCAACGTCATCATCATGGGGCTTGTCGGACTCGCCCAGGGTGAAAATCCACGATTGCTTCAGGAAAAGCTGGAGAGTGTGCTTCCACACAGCGAGCGCACGAAGGAGACGAAGAAGTGATGCGTCGCCGGTGGAAGAGTGAGAGGATTGAGGTTAGCGGCCGGATACTTCTGCCTCAGACCTCCATCCTCCTTCCTCCAACCTCAGACGTTTCACGACGGTTCTAAATGCCGAAGCATAAGCACGAAGAGCATGAAAATCACGAGCGGTGGCTGGTGTCGTATGCCGACTTCATCACCTTATTGTTCGCATTTTTTGTCGTGATGTATTCGATCTCTTCCGTCAATGTCGGAAAATATCGAACCGTCAGTGAGTCGATCAAGGCTGCGCTGAATCCAATCGTCAGTCCACCATCTTCGCCAACACCGTTGGCACTGAGTACAAGCAAAGCTGCGCTGACGGCGCCAGATTCACCGGGGAGCAAAGAGGTCGCCATCCGCAAACTGAGGAATTTAGTAAAAGGCATCAAGGCGTCGCCTCAATTAGCGATGGTGCGGATCACCGAAAAGATGAATGGCGATATCGTGATCACCATTCCGGACCAGCTCCTCTTTAACAGTGGAGAAGCCGCCGTGCGTTCTGAGGCGCTGCGGTTTCTTGAGGGGCTTGGCACGGCCATTGTTGAATTGAACCGGCATACCAGGATCGAGGGACATACGGACAATGTTCCTATTCGTACTGCGCAGTTTCCGTCCAATTGGGAATTGTCCTCAACACGGGCGGTGATGGTGGTGCGAGTGCTGTCGGAGCTTTACGGCGTACCGGCGGATCATCTGGCGGCCGTCGGGCATGCCGAGACCAGGCCTGTGACGGCGAATGCAGATGCGGAACAGAGGGCGAAGAACCGTCGAGTCGAAGTCGTCATTCTTGAGCAGGCTCCGTCTGTCCCTCTTCTTCAGACAGAGAGCGATTCGGATGTGCTCGGGCGATCGATGGACGATGGGCCGCCGAACGCGTCGCAGTTGGTTCCAGAACTATCCGGAGAGGGGCGATTGCAGACACCGTAGACCTGCAGCAGGCTTCGGCCAGCCGCAGCTCAAGCCTTGATGAAAATCAGCCGACAAGATGATCAAGCGATTAGAATGAAAGGGGCCACAGGCTATGGCGGCAGAACCCTCTGCATCTCAGGTACAGCGGGCCGAAGATCAGAACCCTAGACATCTGGCTCCGACGGGCGATCTCACCATTTTTGAGGCGGCTGAGTTCAAGGACTCACTCGTGAAGCTGTTTGAGAACGAGGGACTGGTCTCATTGGATCTCACCGGGGTGGGTCGAGTCGATACGGCGGCGATTCAACTGCTG
>JACRQB010000191.1 GCA_016222925.1 Nitrospirota bacterium
GCCCGATCCATCACACGGAGCGTGTCAGCGGCCATCTCAATCAGCTCTGAATGGGTGAAGTACGAGGTCTGCCAGAGCCCCTCGAACACCGACTTCAGTTGAGGAGGCGGAATTTTCCGGTACCACGACCGGAATTCCTTGAAGCGATCCTCCTTGCTCAGCATCGGCTCCTTGCCTGCCGCAACCAGTCGACTATCGACGCTCAAACTCCAGAGCACACGATAGCGCTGTAAGATGAGCGTCTCTTCGCCGGGGTTCTGTCCCAGCTTGGTATCTGGGTCGTAGCCGAACATCGAGTCGATCATGTCGGAGATGTGCATCAACTCATGGCGGCAATAGCGGGTCAATGCCGGGTCGTAAAAGCGGCGGGGAATCAGCTTAATTCCAACGCCCTTCAGACCCTTCTCCTCAAACTCCTTCGCCAAGTCCTTTTCGACGGACCCCCATTTGCGTAGAATATCGACGCCTTCCTGATCTTCCTTCAGCACGCCTTTGACCAGGACAATTCCCACCTTCTCCTTCAACAGCGGATACTCGTTGAATGAATCGCGGACGATATCGGAAAACCCCCAGATACCGAAAAGATATTGATACAACTTTTTGAACTCCGCCTCCCGATCTTCGAGCATGTATTTCTCGTAGATCGGGTCGGCATACTCATGGAATTCCTTGTAGTAGGTGGGATCCCCTTCTCGTTCCGTCTTTTCAACGAACGAATCGATGACTTCCTGGAGCAACGCTGGTTGGAATCTAATCTCCATAAAGAATAACCCTCTGCGGCTTTGGGGGGAACAGTAAGAAACACGGCGCACAACGACCCATGGACGACATGGCCATGGGAGCCGACTTGACTTGGCCGCGAGGCATCTCTTACGATCCGAGCGACCGACAGAATTATACTGGCTGGTCTGTCGACCAATCAAGGACCAGACGGCCAAGAAAACACGCTGCATATGCCGGAACCGACAATGACTCCACCACTCCCGGGCGTCTCCTCAGAGACAGTCGCCGCATCAACACCTCCCATCGACTTTTTGAACTTCTGGGAAGCCGACTGTCGGGAAGTGAATACGTTCCGCGGCCATTCGCACGGAGTCTGGGCGGTCGCCTTTTCGCCTGATGGATCGACGCTCGCCAGCGGCGGCGCCGAACGCCTCGTGCGCATGTGGGACATCGAAACCGGTCGGCTCCTGCGTTCCCTGCGCGGCCATACCCATGATATTCGCGCCGTTGTCTTCACGCCGGACGGACAGACCTTGGCCACCGGGAGTGAGGACCGCACAATCCGGCTGTGGAACGGCAAGACCGGCGAGCCCATGAAGCTCCTGTTCTCACGGTACGATCATAACGTCTGCAGCCTTTCGCTCTCGCCCGATGGGCTCATGCTCGCGCGGGGCAGCTATAACAAAGACATCAAGATTTGGGAAGTCACGACTGGAACCGAACTGATGACGTTGCTCGGGAAGGATGAGTACGACCATCACTGGTCGGTCTGTGTGGCCTTCTCCCCGGACGGCATTCATCTGGCCAGCGGAACCGACATCGGGAAGATCAAGATGTGGGAAGTCCTCCCGAGCGGCGAGGAAACAATTCTCCACGACGGCCATTGGCGGAAAAACCAGGAAGATTCCACTGAGACCCGTGGCTACTATATAGAAGACGACGGTGGATTCCAGAAACCGATGGACTACTGGATCGGAGCCATGATTTTTACCCCGGACGCGAAACTCCTGATCACCGGCAGCCGGGATGCCACCATCAAGTTGTTCGAGATGCCGAACGTCGTTGAGAAGAAATCTCTCACCGGCCACAAAGGCTGGATTCGCAGTCTCGCTGTGTCGCCGGATGGGAAAGTCTTGGTCAGCGCGAGCGACGATGAGACGATCAAGTTTTGGGACCTGGCCACCGGGCGAAACTTCAGAACGCTCAAAGGCCACACGGGAGGAGTCCGAGGATTGGCCTTCTCACCCGACGGCAAACGCCTCGCCAGCGCCTCCTGGGATCGCACCGTCAAGCTGTGGGAAGGGGGAGCGAAGTCGGAAGAATAAAGACGCTGCTTACTGCAGCAGGTCAGAAACGTCTGACACTTTCTTTGCCACGCCATACTGCCACCGGCCATAAGCCCCGTCCGCATTCACCGCCGCGACCCATCTTTCAGCAGCAGCGCGTTTTACCTCCTCGGTCGGGTCATATCCCTTGATCTCAAGTATGAAGTGGTGCGGTTGCTTTGACTTGAGCCGAATAATGAAATCAGGCACATAGTCATGCATCTGACCGTTGTGCAGGTAGGGGATTGCAAACCCAAGCCCTGCATTCTTGACGAAGGCCTCGACGGCTTTGCTCTTGTCGAGGTAATAGGCGGTGGACTGCTCCCATTGTTTCGTGTCTGCAACGACATAATTCAAATGGCTCTTCATCACCTCTCGCACCTCTCGGCTCGTCCAGAAATCCACATCGGCCGTTGAACCCGGTCCTCGGGTTGTTTCATAGCGAGGAACCTCAGGACTCTCCCCTTGTGAGGTGTCAGGTCGAATAGCCTCAATGAGTCGTTCGACAACCCAGCCATAATACGGCGCAAGAAACAAATCCTTGACGTTTGCAGGAGGACGAACTTCGACCTTCTTATCAAGATACTGGTGAATAATTGATGCCACCTGCGGAAAAAGGACATGAGCGGATACGCCACAATCCTTCTGGGATACATAGCTGCGAGTGAGAGTCCTGGAAAGATCGAACACCAATTCCTGCAATCGCCTCCGGGCCCTGAACTCGTCCAAATTCACTTCATCAATTCGACCAGGGCCGCTAAGCGACAACTTCCCCTTTGTATTGACGTGTAGGCCTTTAACTTCTACCTCTGGCGGAATACGTCCCGGCTCTAAGACCAATGAGGGAACCGTAGCCCAATTTACCGTTACGCGATTGCGGATTGCCTGGGTATAGCCCTCAACTCGTGGGAACGTAATTTCATACTGTGATTTACTTGGGACAGCATGAACGTGAAACCGTTTGACCCTCGGCTTGGGCTGGCCCTGCGGAGAGGATTTGAAGGGGATCACTTCGAAAGGCACACCAAAGACCTTGGCTACTTCCTCCGTCAACTTATCGTCAGGGCCAAGCTCATAACTCGCCCGACGGAGGCCTCGTCCGACAACCTGCTCACAAAGCAGTTGGGACATGAA